>NZ_CAXRDQ010000074.1:0-52977 GCF_964229365.1 Abyssibacter sp.
GTCATCGCTTAGCGCCCGGCAGGCGGCCAGCCCATCGGTGGTCAGCGGCAGCTTGACGACGACATGCTCATGCAACGCAGCCAGTTCTCGTCCCTGTGCCAGCATCGATTCGGTGTCCAGCGCCGTGACCTCCGCGCTGACCGGCCCACCGACCAATTCGCAGATCGCCACGACGGTGTCGTGGAACGGCTGGCCGGTCTTCGCGACCAAAGAGGGGTTGGTGGTGACGCCGTCGACCAAACCGCCGGCGACACATTGGCGCAGTTCGTCGAGGTCGGCTGAATCTATGAACAATTCCATTCGAAGGCTCTAGCGTGTCAGTGGAGTCAGCGAATTGTAAGCGGATCATCGCGTTGCGACCGCGCTGGCCCTGGACGCATCTCAGACCAAGGGCCGGGGAAGCTCGCTAATCTTTGGTCTGAATGACCGAAATATCGCCCACCTGAGATATTGGGCGTCGATAAGTTTTTGAATTCATAGAGAAATAAACTTGGCATGCGCCCTGCAGTTGGGTTGCTGTCATTCGCCAATTGGGAGTTCAATCGATGATTCACCGCCAAGGTTTCTGGGTGCTGGGCCTTGTGGCCTGCGCAATGACCACTTCCGCCTGCGCCAACTCGGTGGACATCGAGAGAATCGATGACCCGAATGCCGAGTTCAGTCTGGTCAATGGTGCGATCAAGATCGGGCCGAACAGTCGTGTCGGCGATCTCGAAACCGTTAACGGCTCCGTGTCGGTGGGGGATTCCAGCCGGGTGGGCGATATCGAGGTCGTCAACGGGTCCATCAAGCTTGGTGAGCGCGTAAGAGTTGAGGACATCGAATCGGTTAATGGCGGGATTCACGCCGGCAGCGGACTCACCGTCATCGGTGGCGTGGAATCCGTCAACGGCGACATCCGGCTGGGCTCAGGCGCCACCGTGAAGAACGGAATCGAGACCGTGAATGGCGAGATCGTCTTCACCCGGTCACGCATCGAAGGCGGCATCGAAACCGTGAACAGCCCGCTGGACACCGGAACGGATTCGGTGATCCTGGGCGATATCGTTTACGAGGAAACCAACCATGGCAGCCGACACGTGCCGCGCGTCGTGATTGGCCCCGGGACTCGGGTTGAGGGTGATCTTCGGTTCTACCGGGAGGTGAATCTTGAGATTCACGAGACCGCCAAGATCACCGGCCGCATTCATCGGGCTTGGTCCGGCGCCGAGTCCGCCCGGCTGTAGGCGCCGCGGTCGTGGGGGTGGTGCCCCCCCACGACCTGTCGACTTACATCGCGGGTTTCGATTCCTGATTGATATCGACGCCGACCTGGGACTGGATGTAGTTCTGTTCGCCGACCTTGCCGATGAGCGACAACTGGGTTTCCAGAAAGTCGATGTGATCTTCTTCGGATTCGAGGATGCGAACAAAGAGCTCGCGTGACACGTAGTCACCCACGGCTTCGCAGTGTGCGACAGCATCCTTGTAGAGCGGATGTGCCTGCATTTCGATCTTCAGGTCGCACTCGAGAATTTCCTGCACGGTCTCGCCGATCCACAGCTTGCCGAGGTCTTGCAGGTTCGGCAGGCCGCCAAGGAACAGCACGCGCTGGATCAGCGCATCGGCATGTTTCATCTCGTCGATGGATTCTTCGTACTCCTTCTTCGCCAGCTCGTAGACGCCCCAGTCCTGCAGCATCCGCGAGTGAAGAAAGTACTGGTTGATCGCCGTCAGTTCGTTCTTGAGACCGGCGTTCAGATATTCGATGACCTTGCTGTCGCCTTTCATGGCAGCTCTCCTGTCGCCGGGGGAATCCGTGCGTCACTGTGAATTTTGCGGAAGGATACGCTCCACCTTGCTTGGTGGCAAGCTAAGTGACTGATTTTTCAGGACAATTTAAATGATTCACGGAAGCGTTCTCATTTGTGAATAACCGGCGAACGCGGGCCGACCGCCGACAACCGTTTGATCGATATAACAAAAGCGAATGCTGCATTGCGGGAGTGCTGCGCCGACCCTACAGTCGCGCTTCCGTATTCACTCGCAAAAGGCGACCGAAGACATGGCAGCCGTAGCTCCCGAGACAGTGCTCAGCGTCCACCATTGGAACGACACGCTCTTCAGCTTCACCACCACCCGCGACGAAACGCTGCGCTTTCGCAATGGGCAGTTCGTGATGGTGGGCCTGGACCTGGAAGGCAAGAAGCTGATGCGGGCCTATTCGATCGCCAGCGCCAATCACGAGGACTTCCTCGAGTTCTTCAGCATCAAGGTGCAGGACGGGCCGCTGACCTCCCGCCTGCAGCATCTGCAGTCGGGCGACAAGATCCTCGTCAGCCGCAAGCCCACCGGCACGCTGGTGTTGGACGACCTCAACCCTGGCCGCAATCTCTGGCTGCTGGCGACCGGCACCGGCCTGGCGCCGTTTCTGAGCCTCATCAAGGACCCGGAGAGCTACGAGCGCTTCGACAAGGTCGTCGTCGTGCATGGCGTGCGCTACGAAAACGATCTCGCCTACCGCCACGTGCTGGAACACGAGCTAAAGGAACACGAGTATCTCGGTGATCTGGTCGGTGGCCAGTTGATCTACTACCCCACTGTCACCCGGGAAGACTTTCGCAACCAGGGCCGGATCACCGACCTGATCCGGTCGAACAAGCTCACCGATGATCTCGGCCTGGAGCCGATGAACTCGACCGATGACCGCGCCATGCTCTGCGGCAGCCCGGCCATGCTCAAGGACACCGCCAGCCTGCTGGACGAGCGCGGATTCACGATCTCCGCCGGAATCGGCGAGCCGGGCGACTACGTGATCGAGCGCGCCTTCGTCGAGAAATAGGGCGGCTACTGCGGACGAATCGTCGGCGCGCTAGCCTGCGCCGTGCCGCGAATCAGCAGGTTGTGAGCATCCCAGCTGGCCACGGCGTCCATTTCGGTGAGTAGCTGTACCTCGCCATTGCTGCGCTTTGCGACCGGCGTACCGTTGCGGAATAGCACGCGGTTGCCGGGCAGGCGTGCGACCTTGTCGCCCGGCGTGAGAATGCCGGCCAGATTGAGCGGGTCGGCTGCCGAGATTGACACGTATTCGGGTTCTGCCTCCGACATCTCCGGCAGGCTGCGCAGGGTCGCGGCGGCTTCCGGCAGGGCGAACTGTTCGCCGGAAAAGCCGCTGACAAAGCGTCCGCCACGGATCTCGCCTCGCGCTTCCAGGCGTCGGTACACGTAATAGAGATCGCGCCAGGGTGGCAGGCCGTCTTCGCGGTCGAGCATGCGACGAAACACCACGCCATAGCGTGCGAGCAAAGTGCGGGCGATGTGCTCGACATGCGGCTCGGCCAGCGCGGTGGTGTCCTCCGTCATAATCCGGCGCCGTCGCGTCAGCGACCAGCGGCCGGATTCGTCCAGGTCCAGCGCCCGCATTGATGGTCGGCGCCGTGGCCGACCGCGTTTTTTGGAGGGCTGCAGCAGCGCGCGCAGGCCGGCGAAGGAATCACAGGTCACCAGCCCCTGGCTCACCAGTTCCCCCAGCGCGGTTTCCAGCTCCGCGCCGAGCAGTCCGGTGTCGGCCAGCAGGTCCGAGTGGAAGCTCGCGCCATGCGTTTTCAGGGCGTCCAGCGCGCGTTCGCCGCGCGGTGAGAGCTCCGGGCTGGTTTCGGTCGTGCCGTCCGATCGTTGCCAGAACGGCAGATGCTCGCGAGTCGACCAGAATACCGGGGTCGTGCGGATCGGCCCGGCCTTGCGACGGGTATCGTCCTGCCCCGCGGGCGCAGGCCGCGCCCAAGTGATGCGCCCGGCCGCGCAGTGCCGGTCCAGCATCAGTGGCAGGTAGTCACCGATGCGCGCCGGCAAAATGTCCTGCTCCCACGCAATGGCGGGCGCCGGGAAGCCTTCGAGTTGCTGCAATACCGCGAGCAACGCCTGGTCACCCTTGGATCGCGCATCGGTCTCGCCATCGCGCTGTGCCACGCCCTGCCAGCGGAACAGAAAACGCAGAAACTCGCTGGGCGCGACCGCGCGAATCTCTGCGCGGCGCGTGTCGCGGGTGTAGCGATGTATGCGCGCGAGCAGGCGACGATCACACCATTCGGAGGCCTCTGGCGCGGTGAAGGCGCCGCGCATCATGGCGCCCTCGGCCTCGAGCTGCAGCAGGGCGAGCTCGACCTGGCTGAAGGCCGTGTCCAGCTGGCGGGCCAGTTCCGCGATGGTCACCGGCCCCAGCAGCTCCATGCGATTGCGAAGAATCTCCCGCAGGGCATCAGCGCTTTCGGCTCGCTCCGGGTGGACGGCACTGATCGGTGGCGTGCGTGCCGAATCCGGGAACAGGGCGAGAAATTCATGCAGGCGTTCAGCCGCGACGTGGAGCGTGACACCGGTGGCCGTGCGCAGGCGTGTGGCGCGGCCTTGCGCGTGCAGCTGCGCCAGCAAGGCATCGGCCGGGGCGGTGACCTCGGGTTCGGTCAGGCAGCCGAAGGTCAGCATGGCGTCGTGTAGCTCGTCTGCATTGCCGACCGCTGGCTGGGCTTCATCGCGGACGCGGGCAATGGCCTCCGGATCGAGCCGCCCGATGTCGGCGGCGGTGCGCAGGTCCATCAGCGGCTGGGTGCTGATGGCGCGGGTGCGGCGCTCCTCGGCCTCGCCGTCATCGAGAAACGCGTACGGCTTGGCATGAATGATCGCGTGGGCCAGCGGCGAAGGCGCCGCCAAGTCGCGGCAGATAATGCGAACGGCGCCGGTTTCCACGCCCTGCAGCAGGCGCTCCAGGCCGCTGATGTCCATGACCTCGTGCAGGCAGTCATGCAGGGTCTGTTGCACCAGCGGATGATCAGGCACCTCGCGCGGGCCGGTCAGGTTCTCCGCGCAGGCGACCTGATCCGGGAAGACCACGGTCAGCAGATCTTCGGCGTCGCTGCGCTGGAACTGTGGCGGCACCCTCTTCCCGCCGTTCATGCGCCGGATTGCCAGTGCCCCGGTGGCGGCCCAGCGCCAGCGTGTTGCGAACATCGGCGCATCCAGCAGCGCCTGGATCAGCACATCCCGCACCGTTGCAGCTTTCAGAAACCCGGAGACCTCTTCCAGGGCAAAACTGTGCGTTGGCCCTAGCGACAGCACGATGCTGTCGTCCAGCGCGCTGGCCTGCAGCTCGAAGTTGAACTGCCGGCAGAACCGCTTGCGCAGCGCCAGGCCCCAGGCCCGGTTCAGTCGCGCGCCGTAGGGCGAGTGAATGACCAGGTGCGTGTCGCCGACATCGTCGAAAAAGCGTTCGAAGACAATGGTGTCCAGGCTGGGCAGCACGCCCAGCGCGGTCCAGGACGCGGCCAGATAGTCAGCGAGCTGGTCGGCCGCGGCGGCGGGCAGGTGGACATCGTGCATGAGCCAGTGGCGGCAGGCCTCGACCCCCTCGGCCAGCCGCTCCGCCGCGGTGGCGCTGAGTGCGGACACCGCGGCGCAGAGTTCATCGGTTCGCCCCAACCCCTCGCCGAACCAGAACGGAATCGTTGGCGGTTGGCCGCCGGCGTCCTCGACCAGCACCTTGCCGGTTTCGACCTTGGCGATGCGGTACGAGGTGTTGCCGAGCTGGAAAATATCGCCAGGGATCGCCTCGAACGCGAAATCCTCGCCGACTGTGCCGATGCGGTGGCCCTCGGGTAGCAGGACCACATCGCTGTCGAACTGGTCCGGAATCACCCCGGCATTGGTCACCGCGGTGAGCTTGGCCCCGCGTCGCGGGCGCAGCATGCGATGCACGGCATCGTAGTGAACATAGGCACCGCGCCGGCCGCGTCGCGTGGCATAGCCCTCCGCCAGCATGCGCACGACTTGTTCGAACCGCTCGGCGCTGAGCTCGCGATACGGCTGGGCGTGGCAAAGCTGCTTGTACAGATCATCCAGCGACCACTCCTGGCAGCCGACCTCGGCGACGATCTGCTGGGCCAGCGCGTCCAGTGGGGTCTGCGGGATGTGGATGCGGTCCAGCTCGCCCTGGTCGATGGCGTGGAGCAGGGCGGCCGACTCCAGCAGGTCGTCCAGCGCCAGCGGAAACAACCGGCCCTTGGGCGTGGCACCGATGCGGTGCCCGGCACGGCCCACACGCTGTAAAAAGGCATTGATCGCCCGGGGTGATCCCAGTTGGCAGACCAGATCGATATCGCCGATGTCGATGCCCAGTTCCAGCGAGCTGGTCGCCACCAGCGCCTTGAGCTGCCCGTTCTTGAGGCGCTGCTCCGCTTTCAGACGATGTTCGCGTGACAGGCTGCCGTGGTGCGAGGTCACATGCTCCTCGCCGATGCGTTCGGCCAAGTGCTTGGCGGCGCGTTCGGCGACCCGTCGCTGATTGACGAAGATCAGCGTCGTCTGGTGGTCGGCCACGAGCTGGGCGAGCCGGTCGTAGATTTCCTCCCAGACCTCGTTGGCCATCACCGCTGTCAGTGGCGAGTTTGGAATCTCCAGCGCCAGATCACGCTCACGAACATGCCCCGCATCGATGATCTCGATGTCGTCACGGTCCGGGGCAGCCGCCCCGCCCATCAGAAAATCCGCCATCGTCGCCAATGGCTTGACCGTGGCCGACAAACCGATACGCACCGGCTGGCGGGGGCACAGCGCCGCCAGGCGTTCCAGCGACAGCATCAGATGTGCGCCGCGCTTGCTCCCCGCGACCGCGTGCAGTTCGTCCACGATGATCGTGCGCAGTGCGCCGAACATGCGCCGGCCGCTGTCCGAGGTCAGCAGGATGTACAGCGACTCCGGCGTCGTGACCAGAATATGCGGCGGATTGCGGCGCATCCGGTCGCGTTCGGATTGCGGCGTGTCGCCGGTGCGCACGCCATCGCGGATCGCGACATCCGGGTAGCCCAGCGCAGTCAGGTTCGCGCGGATGCCGGCCAGCGGCTCCTGCAAATTCTTCTGAATGTCGTTGGACAGCGCCTTGAGCGGTGACACGTAAAGCACGTGCACCGAATCGTCCAACCCGCGTTCAATGCCGGCCTCGACCAGATCGTTGATCGAAGACAGGAACGCCGCCAGTGTCTTGCCGGACCCGGTGGGCGCGGCGATCAGCGCATTGCGATGCTCGGCGGTGATCATCCAGGCGCGCTCCTGCACCTCGGTCGGTTGGCCGAAGCGCGACCGCAGCCAGCCGGATACGGCGGGGTGGAACAGACCGTCGCGTTCACTGTTCGGCTGGAAGTGCAGATGCGTTTGCATGGCGTGGACATCTTACGACATGGCTGTTGATAAAATCAGTAAATGTCGGGCCCGCCGCCAAGAAGGTCTCGCGAGTGCTGTCGACGTGGTGGGACCGAGCCGCATTCAGCCTGACTGATTTGGAAGAGAACCTGCGTAGCTCAGAGCGAACATCGCTATCGAGGGCTCCAAAGCGGGAAGGAATCCAAAAGCAGCGCGCTGCGGCTCTGCAAGCACGTCGTGCGGAGATCGTGGATGCGGTGGGTGACCGCGAAGCACTAGGGTTTGCCGGTTTGGCGTGAACATGGAGCAATTGCTGGACTGCTATCGATCTGGCGCCATCCACCCGCACGTAGACCGCTGCTTTACGCTCGACGAGGCCGCGGAGGCGCGCCGGTACATCCAAGACCGGAAGAACGTCGGCAAGGTGTTGCTGACGCCCTAGCGGCGCGATCCCTCAGCCATGACTCGCGGTATCCGTCCCGGCCATGCCGTTGACGTTGTAGACCGTCGGCGAGCGCGGCGCGTCGGCGGCATCCGGCGCGGTGCCCAGCACAAGATCTCCGATGCCGGTGGAGACGCCCCACCACAGGTTTTCGTTGCGGAAGTGATGCAGCCGGTGCATGCGCTGGCGGCGGCGGTAGTACGACAGCGCCGGTGTCCAGCGGACATGCGCCATGAAGTGGCACCACTCGTAGTGCAATGCCAGGACGAAGAACATGGCCAGCGCCCCGGTGGCCAGTTCGATGGTGGGCATCAGGCCGTAGGCAAGCAGAAAGATGACCGGTACCACGGTTGGGAACACCTCCAGATTGATGGTGATGTCCGACAGATCGTTCGGATCCACGTGGTGCTTCCGATGGGTGCGTCCAACGTTCAGGTTGATGGTCCGCCCGAACATGCGCGGCGGCTTCATGTGAAGCAGCTTCACGTGGATGACCCATTCAAAGAATGGCCATATCAGCAGAATTGCGAGCGGAGCGATCAGATCCGCCGGCCGCCAGTTGCCGAGCCAGAGCCGATAGGCCACGAGTCCGACCGCGAGTATCGTCAGGATGATCGGGCTGGCGTTGCGGTACAGCTCGCGGATGGTCTCGCCGGCGGTGGTCGGTATCGGCGGTCTTGTCTGTGCACTATTCATGTCAGATCCCCTCGAGATGCTGTTCGTACAGGGTCAGGAAGCGGTTGATGGCCTGGCTGCTGGAGTCGATGTAGTCGCGGGCCACGTCGAACGCAGCTTCACGTTCGCCGGAGCGCACATGACGGGCCATCGACGAGAAGCTGTCGAGCCGGGAGAACTCGTCGGCCAGCATGCCGGTCATGAGTCGCGCAATTGGCTCATAGGTCTTGCGCAATGAGTTGAACGCCAGCCGATAGGCGATGTTGCCGCTGCCGTCGACCAGAACATCCCAGAATTCCAGCGCCAGCGGTTGCAGTTCGGCGGGGCCAGATGCTTCGCGCATCTGTTCGACGATGGCATCCAGCCGGTCTGCCATGGCCGGGCTGCCATGCGTTGCGGCGTCGGCCGCGATCTCCGGTGACAGCACCTGGCGCATGCGGACCACACTGCGGGCCACGCCGACCTGGATGCGTCCGGCGGCGTCGATCATCAGGCTCGCCAGCAGTTCCGGTCCGGCCTGCGCACGGTAGTCGCTGACGGTGGTAGTGCCGCCGTGGCGGACTCGCACCAGACCGGCTTGCTGCAGGCGCTTGAGTGCTTCGCGCACGGCGTTGCGGCTGACATCGAGCAGTTCGCACAGCGCGCGTTCGGCCGGCAATTCTTCGCCGGGCTTGAGCTGCTGGCTGACGATGCGGTCGCGTAGCTGGTTGAGCACCACATCCGAGACAGACTGTTTTTGAACGGCTTCGAACATGGGTGAAGAGCACCATTTGGTTCAGTGGTTCTACCAGTGCACCATTGTGCTCGACGTTGTCGAATCCGTCTGGATCGGGGCGGCAGCCAATGGACCGTCCAAAGAAAGACGGCCGTCGAGGAGACAGAGAGGGGGTGAGCATGCGCACTACGCGTGTGTCGCACAGCGCGATGATTCGTACGGGTATGTTGATTGCGGCGCTGTCGGCGGTTGCCGCTGTGTCGCAGGCGCAGGCGCAGGCGCAGGCGCAGGCGGGGCGCGAGTCCGGTCAGGCAAACACAAACGCCGCGTCACCGGACCCGGAGTTGGTGGACGTGATTCCGCTGCCGGACCAGGCGTCCGAATCGGTGGTTCGGGCCCGGCGCCGGCCCGCACTGGAGGAGATCGTCGTCACGGCGCAGAAGCGCGAGGAAGATCTCCAGACCGTGCCGCTATCGGTGACCGCGATCGGCGGCGATGATCTGGTCGACAAGGATATGGGCGACATGAACGAGGTTGCCAGCTACGTTCCGAACCTTGACGTGCTGGCAGTGCCCACCTTTCCGAGCATCTACATGCGCGGTCTCGGGTCCAGCTACAACCGCGGTTTCGAGCAGTCTGTCGCCATTCTGATCGACGAGGTGTTCTACGGGCGCGCCTCATACATCAACCAGGGGTTGCTCGACTTGCAGTCCGTAGAGGTGCTGCGCGGGCCGCAGGGCACGCTGTTCGGCAAGAATTCCTCGGCCGGCGCGATCCATTTCCGCACTGCGAGGCCGGAGCGCGAGTTCGGCGTGACCGCCGATGCCCAGTTCGGTGTAGACGAACACAGACGCTTCCGGTTCGCCTCCACCGGGCCCGCGGGGGATGAGCTGAGCTGGCGCGTGGCACTGCTAAGCGACCGTCGTGACGGCCGCGTGCATAACACCGGCACCGGCGTCGACGAGGAGAACCTGGACAACCTGGGAGCGCGCGGGCGGCTGCTATGGGAGCCAGGAGACGACCTGAGCGTGGATTTCACTGTCAATGCCAGCATCGTCAACCAGCACGGTTCCGGCAGTCAGCTGATCGAGGTACGCGACCGACATCTGGCCGCGATGCGAGTGTTTGACGACCGGGTCGGCGATAACCCGTACGACGAGGAAACCTCCACCGATTTTCCTGCCGGGGTTGCCCGCGATGCCTGGGACGGCACCATCAAGATTGATCGCACGACGGGCGGGGGCACGGTCTTCACTAGCATCACCAACTATGCGTGGCTGGACGAAGTCGTCAGTCTGGATGCCGATGTCTCTCCTGTGCCGTTTCTGGTCCTCGACAACAATGAGTCGCTGCGCCAGTACAGCCAGGAGTTCCGGCTGACGTCACCGCCGGGTGACTTCGAGTACGTCGCCGGCCTGTACGGCCTGCGCACCGACTTGCGGACCACCTACGACATCACTGAATACCTGATGCTCAACGAGATACTGCAGATCACCGGGGAGCTGGAGCGCCGCGCCTGCGTCAACAGCCCGGCTCCGGAGGCTTGCCAGGATGCCGTGTTGAACGACGCGGTCAGCGGTGCAGTCGCCGGACAGACTATCCGGGCCCGCCTCGCGCTGGAGGGCGGCATGCCCCAACCCGTCGAAACGTCATTGACCCGCTTCGATCAGCTCACTGACAGTCTGGCGCTGTACGGCCAGTTCACCTGGCATTTCGCGCCGCGCTGGTCGGCGACATTGGGCGGTCGGCTGAACTACGAGAAGAAGATCCTCGATGTGGCGCATCGCCTGCTCAACAACCGCACAGGGCAGGACGGCAACGCCATTCTCAGCGGTTCGCAGGGGCTGCCTGGTGTCGGATTCGGAATCGGCGATTCGCCGCTGGGTTCGGTGATCTTTCCGGTCATCATCGCCGGCGACACGCAGTTCCAGGCGCATCGAGAGCGGCAAGACGTCAATTTGATTCCCAAGCTGTCCGCGCAATTCGATTTCAGAGATGACGCCATGGCCTACGCGTCGGTCGCGCGCGGCTACAAGTCCGGCGGTTTCAACGCACAGCCGGTCAACGATGAGCAGTTGGAGTTCGACGAGGAAGACGCGCTGACCTACGAGATAGGCATCAAGTCGGAACTGCTCGGGCGAGCGGCGCGGCTTAACGTCTCGCTGTTCCGGACTGACTTCGACGGGTTGCAGGTCGCAACGTTCAACGGGTTTGCCTACGTCGTCGGCAACGCGGCCTCCGCCACCATCCAGGGAGTGGAATTCGAAGGCGTGCTGTTGACACCGTACGGGGTTCTGCTCGGACTCAATGGCGCGTTCACGCAGGCCGAGTACGATGATTTTTCCAGCGCGCCCTGCGCGGCCGAGGAGACCGGCACGCCGCCCTGCGATCTCGGCGGCCAGCGCCTGCGGCTGGCTCCCGAACTGAAAACCACGTTCACCGCAGGCTGGGAGGGCAGCCCCTGGCGCTGGCCCGTGGTGGCGACCGCCGGAATCACCGCCAGTTACACCAGTGACGTGCCGCTGGCGACCGACCTTGATCCGATTGATTATCGCGTGCCGGGCACGACCTATGGCGTCCGGCTGGGTCTGAAGTCCAGCAGCGGGGACGGCTGGCGCGTCACGCTATTCGGCGACAACGTGACCGGTCACGAATCGCTGGCCGGTGCGCAGGATGCCCCCGCCTATCGCGGCACCCACTTCGGCGGCGCATTTCCCGGTCCCTCATACGAGCTGGAGGTCGGCTACAGCTTCTGACACCTCTTCGGTGTTCAGTCCACGGCGGTCAGTTCAATGGTCTCGATGGCCTGCTCGCGGATCGCGTCTCCGCAGAACGGTACCTCCAACCACTGTTTGTCGCCGTACATCGCTGTCTGGTCGGCATGAAAGGCTGAGGTTGGATCTGGGGACTGCGAGTACGTCGTGATCGTCGACATGCGCGGGCAGTCGTCATCCGGAAAGCTGACGACCTGGGTGTAGGTGTTGCCGTGGTAGGGATTGGCGTATCCCGAGGCTGGGTCCCATTCGATATTGAGAATGCTGTACGAACCCATGCGGTCGATGCCGCCATGCAGCGGGTACCGCAGGCCATCGCGTTCGATGTATTGGTAGTCGCGCAGGGTTGCGCCCAGTTCGATGCCGGCGTCGTTGAGTTCTGCCACCGCGTCTGCCAGCGCCATTGCGACGGTCGGGTGCAGTGGATTGAGACCAGACGGTGTGTCGATGGGTTGTTGGGACAGGAACGGAACGAGGAACGCGTGAGTCCCCGGCAACCGTGTCTGCGTCGTCGTGCCGGAAGGCAGGGTCGTGCCGGTCAGGCGGCCTGCGATGCGGCGGAACAGCAGGGCGCCGGGGGAGTCCAGGTTCGTGGTCAGATCCCAGTCCGCGAGAATCGGGCAGGCCGCCGAGATGTCCACGGGACCGCCGCTGCCGATGGCCACGCCCAGCGTATTGCAGACGGTCACCAGGTCGTCCCGCCACAGCTCACCGAGGTACTGGCGTGAACCGAACAGCCAGTCTTTCATGATGTCGTGGGTGAAGCCGGTACCGGGATAGCCGTCGGTGCCGGCCAGACGTTCGCGGATCATGGTCACACCCAGCCGGGTGCGCAGCCGGCGCTCCGTGCCTTCCTCGCCAAGAATCCGCGGGAATCCGGTTAGCGGCTCGTCGGGATGCGATAGCCAGTAGGAATCGTTGGAATTGCTGACGTAATCGTCGCGGAACAGCCGCGGCAAATTGGACGGACCGAAGATGCCGGGGACCACGGCGTCCGGATCGTCGTCCCAGGCGCAGGCCGAGCGGCTGCCGTCCAGTATCGGTAGACCCAGCAGCGGGAAGGCGACTGCACCCAGCACGGAACCGCAGGTCACCGCCTTGGCGTCGTCGACATTGGCTGAAACGGTGATATCGCCGTAGAACGCCTCGCCGTCGCGATCAACCGCGACCGTGTTCGCCCACGGCACGCCCTGCAACCCGTCCAGAACCGCCTCGAATTCGCGCACCGAACGGACATCCGCCAGTTTCACGAAGTGGTTCAGGTAGCGCATGTTCTCGGCGTTCGGGTCGGCCAGCGCGAAGCCGAGAACCGGTGTCCAGACGAAGATCGGAAGGCCGGCGATATTGGTCACCATCGGCCCATAACGGGTGGTGTAGAGCGTACGGTCGACGGTCTCCAGACTGCCGTCTTCCTGCAGCGTCTCCGCCGTGAGCGGCCACGCCTGCATCTGTTCCACCTGCCCGTCGACCAGGTAGCTATGCGCCCCGACGAGCGTGAGCTGGTACGGCGTGAAACGAAACGCCGCCGATGTGGTGTGCGACCAGGCCACGTCACGGTTGGTGCCGATGACGACAAAAGGCAGGCCCAGAAAGGTGGTGCCGGAGAGTTCCATCCGGTCGGGAATCCGGAAGCTGGCCTGATAGAAGATGCCCGGATCGTTGTAGGTCTGGTGCGGGTTGCCGAGCAGGATTGGTGCGCCATCGGCGCTGGCCTCGGTGCCGATCGCCACAGCGTTGCTGGCCATGTGGCCGCCCGGATGCCAGTCGTGAGCTTTGCGCAGGGCAGAGATCATGCTTGGCACGTCGTCGGCGCTGGCGCTGGCGACCGGTGCCGCGCCGCCGATTCCGTCCACCGAGGGGGCCGAGCCGGCAAAGATCGCCAGCGTGTAGGCCATGCGAAACACGTCGTCGATGGCGATCGGCTTGACCCAGTCGGCACCGCGGCAGCTCGGGTCGGACAGCTGGTCGACTCCGGTCTCCGCGAGATAGTGGTTGTACCCCGCGACATGGCCGGCGAACAGGTCGCGAATCTCTGGTCCGGGGCCCAGTGGCGCGGGTTCTGCGGCAAGACGCTCCACTGTCCCCTGGGCACGGATTAGCTTGAAAAAGAAATCGCTGTTGAGATTGTTGAAGCTGAAGCCGTTGGCGGGGAACGGAAAGTCCTCGTCGGCGCCGAAGTAGCGCGAGCGTTCACCGGCCGTGGTGACATAGAACTCGGCGATGCGGCAGATGGCATCTTTGGCCGAGACGTATCCATAGCCGTAGCCCAGGCCGAACCAGTCGTTCGCTTGGATATGCGGCACGCCACCAGCCGTCCGGGTGACCGTGACGCCTCCGGCATCGGGAGCCTGGCCGCCGGGTGGCTGGCCGGAACCGCAGGCGGCCAGCAGAACAACGAAAGCCATGACGGCGAGAGATCGGAGCGTTTGCATCTGCGGTGCCTCCTGCTTGCGCATCGCTTGTTGGTATCGTTTTCGCCCGGTTTTCGTCCGACAGCTAGCGCCTTCGCAATCCGTGGTCGCGAAAATGCAGAAATGCTTCGCGCGACGTCTTGGCGGGCCGGTAGCCGAAGTCTTCCTTCAGTCGCCGGTTGTCCAGCACCGGGCGGTACTGGATGAACTTGATCTGCTCCGGCGCGTACCGGGTGAGGCCCAGCTTCCGGCCGATCTTCAGCCCCGCGACGATCAGTGGCGCCGGCAGCTTGAGCACAGGCTTGTCGAGTAACTGGCCGAGTTCGTCCATGGTCAGGCAACCGTCGCCGGCGACGTTGTAGATACCGCCGTTGCCGGTCTCCACCCCATGGCTGATGATGCCGACCAGGTCCTGATCCCAGATAAACACGAATGGCGAGTCGTAACCGCGGATCGCCAGCAGACGCTTTTTCTCGAACAGGTTGGTGATCAGATTGCGGGTGCCGGCCCCGATCACGGTGCCCACGCGCAGGATTAGCTGCGCCAGTTCCGGATGTTGTGCGCGGTAGCCGGCCAGCAACTCCTCCACCTGGCGCTTATGGTCGGCGTAGGGCATCTCGACATTGCCGCGCAACCTGTCGGTTTCCGAAATCCATTGCGGGTTGTCGGCGTAGTAGCCGTAGGCGGCACCGCTGCTGGTCACCGTCACATGCTGCACGCCGCCGGCGAGGCAGGCGTCGAGCACGTTGCGGGTGCCGTTCACATCGATGTCGTAGTCACGGGCGCGGTCGCCGCTGAACTCCAGCACCGCGGCGAGATGCACGACGTGGGTGATGGCGTTGTCGACGACCAGGTCGCGCAATTTCGGATCGCGGATGTCCATTTCGCGCAGATCGAATCCGGCGTTCGGGTCGGCGCGCAGGTCGATGCCGATCACCTGGTGTCGCGTGGCCAGTTGCTGTGCGACCTGCCGGCCGATGTAGCCGCCGGCGCCGGTGATCAGAACCCGCATTACGCCGCCGCCTGGTCGGCGGCCAGCAGATCGGCCTTGAGTGCTTCGATGTGGTTTGTTAGCACCCGGTTGTAGACCTGCTTGTTGACGTAATAGGCCATGCGATCGAGCTTGAGATAGGCATAGCCGCCGTCCAGGCGCTGGCCGATCTGTTCGGCCTTGGCCTTCTGCAGTTTCTTGGCCGAGGCAGCGCCGTTTTTCAGCTGCTGGATGTACAGCGCGACCAGCTCCGCCTGCCGATTGCGTGCCTCCCAGCCCAGGCCGGTGGCTTCCACCATGCCCATCATGAACAGGCTGTCGTCATGCGGATGCAGGCAGTTCAGGTAAAGCTCCGGTGCTGCGCCATGCCAGTTCAGCGCTTTCTTGTCGATGAACGGGTAGTGCAGCTTGTAGCCGGTGGCCTGAACAATCAGGTCGTACTCGGCCGATGAGCCATCGGCAAAGCTCACTGTTTTGCCGGCGCAGTGTTCGATGTTCTTGCGAACCTTCACATCCCCGTGGCCGGCGTGATGCAGCAGCAGCGAGTTCAGGACCGGATGCGATTCGTAGAGTTTGTAGTCGGGGTCGGGCAGGCCGTAGTCGGAAGGCTTGCCGACCAGCGCCTTGATCACGGTGCCGTCGACGAATTGCTTGATCGGTCGCGGCAGGCCCCACTGACCGGCGCCCAGCGTGTCAATCGGTCGGCCCAGCACAAACTTGGGCAGGAAGTGGTAGCCGCGCCGCAGCGACATGTCGACGCTGTTGGCGTGATGGACGGCATCGACAGCGATGTCTGCGCCCGAGTTGCCACAGCCGATGATCAGCACCCGCAGGCCGTCGAACATCTTCGCGGTCTTGTATTCGCTGGAGTGAATCACCCGTCCGCTGAAGTCGCCCGGCAGCTCGGGCCGATTGGGCTCGTGCAGGGTGCCGTTGCAAAGCATCACCCCTTCGAAGTGCCGAACTTGCTCCTCGCCGTTGCAGCGGGTGGTGATCTGCCACTGCTCGCCGCTACGTTCCACGCGAAGCACTTCGGTGTCGAACTCGAAATGGGGATATAGCTCGAAGTGTCGGGCGTAATCCTGAAAATATTGCTTCAGTTCGGTGTGATGCGGGTATTGGGCAACATCATCACGCATGGGGAATTCCTTGAATTCCGTCGTGCGCTTGGACGAGATCAGATGCGCCGACTCGTACATCGTGCTGGTCGGGCTGTCCGCATCCCAAAGGCCGCCCACATCGCTGTGGATCTCGAATCCGGTGAAGGGCAGGCCGAGCTTCTGGAGGTTGCGAGCCATGCTCAAGCCCGTGGGGCCGGCACCGATAATGGCGTACATTGCGTGAATGGGCTGCGAGTTTCGGGGGGAGGCTAGCTTACCCAGCCGCAGCAGCGATCTCCCGAGCCATTCGGGACAGGACATGAACAAATCAGGACTATGTGCGAGGCGGCCTGGGCAAGCCGCTTCGCCAGCCGGGCTTGACCAGCCCGCTGGGCGGCCGAGCCGTTATCGGCTAGCGTAGATATCTATCCTGGGGGGAGACGAAGGCCATGCCTGCACCTGCTTGTTCGCGATCCACCGTGTCCTGCGTCATTGCAACAACGGCATTGTTGCTCTGCGGGTGCGGGCCAGCCTCGGATGGTCAAGGCGCTGCCGATGCCAACACCGGACCCGCCCCGACGGCGGCAGGCTGCCCCGGCGCGTTCTATCCCGAATGGACGTCGTCTCCGTACGTGCTTCCCTACCCGGTGGGTGCGGCGTACACGGTGGACCTGAGCCACTGTAGCGGTTCGTATCACAGCGCCGGACAGCCCGATGCCTACGCCATCGATTTCGATATGGATATCGGTTCGGTCATCACTGCCGCGCGTGCAGGTCTCGTCGTTTACGTCGAGGAGTCCGGAATAGACTACGACTTCCCGAACAATCTGGTCGTGGTGCGGCACGCCGACGAAACATTTGCTCAATACATGCACCTGACGACAGGTGGCGCCTTGGTGGACATCGGCCAGCAGGTCGAGCAGGGAGACCAGATCGGACGGAGCGGGGCCACGGGCTTGGCGGGCTATCCGCATCTCCACTTCGTTGTCACGCAGGGCGGGTGGCGATACCCGTACGAGTCGACTCCGACGACGTTCAGCAATACCCAGCCAAATGAACGTAGCTTGGCATCCGGCTATCGATACCGTGCAGAGCCGTATTAAAGCGTGTATCCCGGGTCGCCTGAGCGCGCGGCGGATCCGGCCCGTCGACGACCGTATCGGCGCGTTTGGCATGGTCGATGAGGGCGTCCAGCCATGAGCGAGCCCACCGTGACCCGACGTTTCAGCCAGGCGCTGGTGGAGACGGCGGCGCGCCTGGGCATCAACTTGCCCGCAATGGCGCCGGGTGAAGAACGCGTTCGGCTCGATGTGCACGATGCCCTTTGGGTCAAGCTCTGCGCCGCCGGTGACGATCCTCTGATCGGCCTGCAGCTTGCGCTGCATCTGCAGGTCGGTCATCTCGATGTCGCTGGCTTGCTGTTGATGAGTTCCGAGACTCTGGGTGAGGCATTGGAGCTGTACACCGAGTACCACCCCATCGTCAGCCAGGGGGGTGAGGTTTGGTTTCATGATGTCGGGGATCAGGTGGCTCTTTGCTACGCCGGCCATTACGAGGTTTGTCGTGAGCCACGCGCCGAGATGTCGCTGGGCTGCGCGATGCATCTGGCGCGCTGGTGCTCTGGCGGACGCTTCGAGGCCGCCGCGGTAGAGTTCCGCCACGCTCCGTTGGATCGCGAGGCTCGCTATACCGACCTGCTGGGGTGTCCCGTCCACTTCGGGGCGCCAGAGGATCGCTTGCTGTTCCACCGCGACATGCTGGAACTGCCGTTGATCCAGGCCAACCCCGCACTGCGTGATCAGCTACGTGAGTTGGCGGATCAGTCGCTGGGCAGGCTGGGGCAGCGGAGCTTTTCCGTCACAGTCTCCGAGCTTGTCCACCAGCATCCGCAGGCCGGCAAGGATGACATCGCCGCGCTGTTGGCGATTAGTGGCCGCCATCTGAGTCGCAAGCTGGCGGAGGAGGGGTTTTCGTTCAAGCATCTGCGAGACCGCGAGTTGCAGCAGCTCGCTTGCCGGGCGCTGGAGCGCGGCGACAAGATTGCCGGAATTTCGGCGGAACTCGGCTTTTCGGACGAAAGCGCCTTCAGCCGCAGTTTTCGCCGCTGGACGGGCATGTCGCCATCGCAGGACCGGGCCTGACGCATTGGCACATGAAGGCAACACTGACCTATCCATACCACCAAGGCGGAGCCGGCTTTCGCGCCTTGCCCGGCCTGTTTTCAGGCGCCAACTTGGCGGCGTAAATAGATCAGTGTTTCCTTAAACGCGCGCGATCGGTCCCGTTCGGTCAAGTTGTTGGCCCGCAGGGTCATTCTGCAATGGCGCGCTCCTCTGTAAGTTCATAGGTTTGGGCGGAGAACATCCGCCGTTCTGGTTGGGGATGCAGATGGCTTCCAGACGAACCCGTAGTGCGTGGCTGGCGTTGGGGGTGCTGCTATCGCTGGAGGCGGCGGCGCAGGATGACGATCTGGATTTCTTGTTCGGCGACGATGAGTCCGAGGACGTCGAGTCCACGCAAGAAGACAGGCCTGTGCCGTCGCAATCGCAGCGGGAAGAAAAGGCTGATCAGGGTGCCGGTCGCAACGGCCAGGCACCGCTGGAGACGATTCCGGTCCCGGCCGCGCAGGCCGAGCGCGAGGCCCCGAAACCATCGCGTCGAGTGATCGAGGAGGTGGTGGTGACCGCGCAGAAGATCGAGCAGAACCTCAGCGATGTGCCGGTGTCGGTCACGGCGCTGCAAGGTGATTTCATCAAGAACAATGCCGTGAGCGATCTGACCGAGGCCTCGACCTATGTTCCGAACGTGCGGGTCGAGTCCACCAGTCCGACGTCGCCGCAGGTCTTCATCCGCGGGTTTGGCACCAACACCTTCAATCCCAGCTTCGAGCCCTCCGTGGGGCTGGTGCAGGACGATGTGTTCTTCGCGCGCGGTTCCTACTTCACCGAGTCCATGTTCGACCTGGAACGCATCCGGGCCCCAGGGCACGCTGTTCGGCAAGAACACCATTGCCGGCGTGTTCAACATCGTCACCCGCGGCGCGCCGGCTACGGGCACCGAGGCCAACCTGAGCTACAAACGCAACGAGGACGGCGACGACCGCATCGAAGGCGGTCTGGGCGGCCGGCTGGCCGATGGGCTGGGTGCACGGTTGGCGATTCTGGAAGATCACCGCCACGGACGCTCGTACAACACGTTGCTGGATCGCTACGAGGACGAGTCACGTAAATCGGCGCAGCGCTTGCGCCTGGACTATGTCAGCGACTCGAATCTGGAGCTCGGCCTGGTGGCTCAACGCACCGAGACCCAGGTCAATTTCTGGCCGCGTCAGCTCTACCAACTCGATGACGATACCGCCGCCTATTTGGCGAACTTCGATCCGGAGATCGAGGACGACCCCTACGATTTCCAGACCAGCTTCAATATCCCCGGCTACATGAACATCGATTCCTGGACCGTCTCCGGTTCGGCCGGCATGGACCTGGGGCCGGTGCTGGGGCTGGATGGACTGGATACGACGCTGGTCGTCGCCGGCTCGCACATGAACATCCGCCAGTATCAGGATCTGGATACTTCGCCGGCCGATCTCATCCGCCTGTTCGGCGACGCGGAAGACTACTCGCAGCACTCGCTGGAATGGCGCTTCACCGGCCTGGGTGGCGCACCGTTCGGCTGGGGACAGGGCGTGACATTCGTCACGGGCCTCTACGCACTGCAAGCGGATTATTACATCAACACCGGGATAGAAGCGGGCGAAGACCTCGCCACCTACGCCCTGAGCGATTCAGGCTTGACGCTGATCAGCGGTGGTGCGATCGCGGGTATTCCATTCGCCGGCGGCGGAACGGTGGCCGGTGCCTTGGGGCCGCTGCTGGGTCCGCTGGTCGGCACCGCCGTGGGCGAGGATCGCTACACCTTCGATTTTCGCCAGCGCACGCGAACCTTTGCCGCATTCGGCCAGCTGACCTGGGATCTGAGCGAACATTGGTCGGTGACGCCCGGCCTGCGGCTGAACCACGAACGCAAGAACATCGACTCGGTCGGTACGAGCAGTTGCCGCACCAAGCCGGTGACCCAGCAATGCCTGGTGCAATTGATCGTTGGCGCCAACGACTACAGCTTTAGCGATCTGGAAAGCACGGAAACCAACCTGTCGCCCAAACTTTCGGTGCTCTACCGTGCTGATGATGACCTGCGCGTGTTCGCGACCTGGGCGCGTGGCTACAAAAGCGGCGGCGCGAATGCGATTTCCTTCACCGGGGAAGATCTGGAGTACGGATCGGAAACCGCGACATCGGTGGAACTGGGTATCAAGAGTCATTGGTTCGGCCGCAGCCTGAGTCTGAACGCTACGGCCTATCGCATGGATTTCGATGATCTCCAGGTCTTGGCGTTCAACGGCGTGTTCTTCGATGTCACCAATGCAGGGTCGGCGTACTCCACGGGCGTCGAGCTGGACTCGCAGTGGCTCACGCCCTATCGGCCACTGAGCATCAACACGTCGGTGGGCTGGCTGGAGGCGCGCTACAAGCAATACGGCAGCGCGCCAGCGCCGGTGGAGCAAGGCCTGGATGCACGGCAGGACCTGAGTGGCAAGACGCTGGCCTTTGCCCCGCGGTGGTCGGCAACGCTCAGCCCGACGCTGGACTACAGCGTCGCAGGTCTGAACCTGACGTTCGGGCTGAATGCGCGGCATCAGGGGGATCAACACACGGACACCGATCTGGACCAGGCCACTTTCGTCGAGGCGCATACCATTTATTCGGCGCGGATCGGGCTCGGCTCGGCCGCCGACACCTGGAACCTTAGCGTCGGTTGCAAGAACCTCACCGACAAGCGGGTGCTCAATCAGGCGCTGGACACCGCCCTGTTTCCCGGCGTGTTCCTAGCCAATCAGCAGCCCGGCCGGACGATCTACGCCAGCCTCAACCTGCAGTGGTAGCCACCGGCACGTTCATGCCGATCGCGCTGCTCGCTGCACAGGCCCTGTTTCTGTTCGGCGTGCCGGCGGTACTCGTCTGGGCCGAGCCCAGGCTGCGTGTGGTGGAAACGCTCAGCCCGGTAGTGCTCTGCTACATGAGCGGGATCGTTGCCGCGCAAATCCCCGGCGTTGTATTCGATGCCAGGCTGGCCGGCGGCATCGTGGCCGCGTCGGTGCTGGTAGCCGTCCCGTTGCTGCTGTTCCCGGCCGACCTGCGCCGCTGGCTGCGTCTGGCGCGACCGACGGTCCTGTCGTTTGTGCTGGCCGTGATCTGTGTGTGCATCAGTTCTGCGCTGGTGTTCGCGTTGCTGGGCGCGCGGGTTCCGGCCGCGGCTGACATCTCGGGCATGCTGACCGGGCTCTACACCGGCGGCACGCCTAACATGAACGCCGTGGCGCTCGCCCGCCAGGTCGACTCGGAGACCTTCATTCTCGTCAACGGCGCAGATGTGGTCCTGGGCAGCGTGTTCCTGTTGTTCTTGATGACGGTCGCAAAGCCGCTGCTGGCAAGGGTGTTTCCCGCGTTCGTCCCGGTCGGCACCGGGCCGGCGGAGCCCGGGGAGCCGGCCATCGACCAGCGGGGCGGTCCCTGGTATCGCGCGGGCCTTGCAGTGCTGCTTTCGCTCGGGCTTTGCGCCGCCGCCGCCGGCCTGTCGTGGTTGCTGCTGGGGCGGCTAGCCGAGGCGATGATCATTCTGTCCATCACCAGCCTGGCAATTGTCTGCACGCTGTCGCCGAACGTGCGCGGACTACCCCACAGCTACGAGACCGGCCAGTATTTGTTGCTGGTGTTCTGCATCACCATCGGCACCCAGGCCGACATCGGGCACATGCTGCAGGCGGGCTCGCTGGTGCTGCTCTACTGCGGCTGCGTGCTGCTGGCCGTTGCTTTGCACTGGCTGACGGCGCGGTTGTTCAACATCGATGTCGATACCCTGATCATCACCTCCACCGCTGCCTACTTCGGGCCGCCCTTTGTTGGGCCCATCGCCAAGGTGCTGGGAAATCGCGAAGTCGTGGTTTCGGGAATGACCGCCGGCGCCGTGGGCCTTGCGTTGGGCAATTACCTGGGGTTCGCCGTGGCGAGTTTGTTGGGTGGCTGAGGCCCGATTAACGGGTAATTTCGCCAGCGAACCGCTTGCGCACGCTGCGCAGATACTGCTGCGGCCAGATGCGCCACAGCACGCTGCCGAACCAGGATATCTGGTCGCCAAAGACCCAGGGCTGGCCTTTGTCGATGGCCTTCATGACCCGGGAGGCCATCCAGTCCGCCCCTCGCATCTTGCCGACCATGGACCGCCGATGTTGTGCGGGCTTGCCGTCCGCGCCCAGGGCGCTGGTCTCGATGGGTGTATCGAGAAAACTGGGGTAGATGTTCAGCACGCGCACGCCTAGCGGTTCCATTTCCAGGCGCAGCACTTCGAAGAACTGAGCCATCGCCGCCTTCGCCGCGCAGTAGGCGGCCCGGCCGGGTACCGGCATCCAGCTTGCCATCGAGCCGATGTTCACAATCAGCCCCCTGGACCGTTCCAGCATCGGCAGGCATTGCTGGGTCAGCGCCACCGGGGCCTGCCAATCCACTGCCATGACGCGGGTGAATACCGTCAACTGCGTGCTGCGTACCGGTGACCGATGCGTGATCCCGGCGTTATTCACGAGGCAGTCCAATCGTGCGAAACGCTGGTCGACCGCGGCGACCAATTCGGTCAGGAACTCCGCCTGAGTGAGATCGCCCGCGCAGCACAACACACGCTCCGGATCGGACAACTCGCGTTCCCGCCGCGTGAGCAGCTCGGCGTTCATGTCGACCAGTACGACAGCATCCCCTCGTTCGTGGAACGCCAGCGTAAGCTCCCAGCCCAGGCCGCTGGCGGCGCCGGTGATCAGCGTGACCGTGGTGCCTGATTTGTTTGGTGAAGACATGGAAGAATTCCGTCGGTTCGATGCAGAGCAGAAAACCGAGATTACTAGGGAATCATGTGGACGGCAGGTGCACTAGGTGCTTGGCCGGGTGATCAAAGTTTTGGTCACCCGCGCCGTCGCGATGGTCTTGCCGCCCGCCTGAACTTCGGCGTCCAGAAAGCAAACCGCGCGGCCTAGCCGCACAATTCTGGACGTGATCGTCACGGATTGGCCCGCTGTCACGGGACGCAGGACCGACACATGCAGATCGTGGGTGACGGCCTCCTGATGTGGTTCCAGGCGGCTTAGCAGTCCGGCGTAGGCGCAGACGTCGGCGAGCGTGTAGAGCACGCCGCCGTGGAGCATGCCGGCAGGATTGATCGTCATGCCTTCGGCAATGAATTCCATTCGCCCACAGCCGTTCTGCGATTCGATCGCCCGAACGCCCAGTGCCTGATGCAGCGGGTGGTCGATGACGGTTTGAAGTCGTGGGTCGGTACGCATGCCGTGGTTCGTCGCCGTGGGATCGAGGCGACGCCGACCAGGCTGTGCTGGTGAGCGGACACAGATGGTTGGCATCGCATGATGCCTGTCATCTTAGCGCCTTGGCTGGTTAACGGTCGGCGGTGGCGAGTTGGTCGCCGACAAAGCGCGCGTACGCTTTTGTGAAAGCGGGCAGGGCATCCGCCGAACCTTCGGCCTTGACCTCGACCAGCGCACGGTCGAACCGAAAGCCGGCTATCCGGTCAGGCAGATGGAAGCTGACGGCGCCCACGTCCAGCGATTCCGTGCCCTGCAAGGCCATCGGCGGATAACGCTTCATCCAGGATGCCTCGGCGGCTGAGTTCGTGGTGTAAAGGGTGACCTTGACCTTGTAGACGCCGCGCTCGGCTTCGCCGGGGAGCCAATAGCGCCAGTACGCGGAACCGTCGATTTGCTGTTGAGCGAAGGATTCCATGACGACGCGATCGGACTTGGACAAATCGTCACTGATCGCGACCCGCTCTACCACGGATTTGTCCTTGACGGTCAGGGCCGCGAATGGCCCGCTTGGCGGCATTTTCAGTGCGGAGACCGTGAGCGCAGCCCGCTCGCCGCCGCAGGCGACAAGCAGGCTGATCAACAGGGCCGTGGCGCCGAAGATCGGGCAGGTCCGGAATCGCATGCGCATGGCCTAGCGGCGACGACGCAGCAAGGCGGCGAGCCCCGCCAGCAGCAACCATGCGCCGCCGAGTGCGCCACCCTTGCCGGCCACCGGCTCGGTGGGCGTGACGCCCGCGTCGCTGACTTCGATCACTGCGGCGCCGGGTTCGCTGCTCTGCGCGCCGCTGGTGTCGATGACCTGTGACACGGCCCGGTAGTTGCCGGCGGCGGTGTACGTGTGGCTAATCGCCACCGAACTCTGCCCGCCGAAGCTGCCGCTAGTGCTTTGGCCGTCACCGAAGTCCAGGGTATAGCTGTCTAGCGCCTCTCCATCAGTCGGCGTGCCGGATACCGTGAGCACGACATCCAGTGGTGCGTTGCCGGCATTGGTCGATGCATTCAGGGTTGCCCGAATCAGGCCGGAGGCGGTGCACAGCGCGGTGCCGCGAACGACGTAACCGCCAGGGCCGGCTGTGTCGCGGCTTGTAGCCGTGGATGAGCCGACGCGGGCACGGGCATCGAAGCCGGTGATCGCTTCGCCAACCTCCGTCCCACCGAAGAAGCTGCGCGGCACCTGCATGACCATGGTGCCATCGGCGCTGATAGCGCCTTCCAGGTCGCCTTCCACGGTGAACGTCAGCACGCCGGCGGCTTGGTTCACGTAGGTCCCGAATTCGAACTGCGGCAATGCAGCCGCGGCATTCACCGCGAAGTAGCGGTCAACACCGTCGCCGAGCAGGTTCTGGAACAGCAGCGGATAGAAGGAGGACGCCGGCGGTTGTCCCGCGGTGAAGCTGTCGACCTTGTAGGTCACGCTAAGAAAGTCCGGGCTGTCCGGCAGTTCTGCAACGGCGATGTACTCGATGTCCGTGTCTGGTGCACCGCCGTCGCCCAGCGCATCGAGAATGAAGCGGTCACCGGGCAGGGTGCAGGTGTCGACTTCTACAATCTCCTCCACCGGTAGTTCAATGGTGTTGCTCTCGGCTGCTGCACCCACGTTGTTGTTTGCCACGACGCGGTAGTAGTAGTTCGTGATGGCCGGGTCGACCGTGGGATCGGTATAAGTCTCCCGATCCGATGAGCCGACCAATGCGTAGGGCCCGGTCACATCTTCAGCGCGATAGATGTCGTAGCTGGTGATCGCAGCGCCGCCGTCGTCGGGCTTGTTCCAGGCCAGCGCTGCCTGGGTGGTGTCGCGCACGGAGCTATCGAGCAGACAAGCGGCGGCTGGGGTGGAAGGCGCCGTGCTGTTGTAAAGCGTGCCTAGCTGATCATCGAACGCGGCAAACAGCGTGCGGCCTCCGGATTGGCGCGCGAGCACCCCATTGTCGGAGAACGTGTTGCGCGCCGGATTGGCCACGCAGGTGCCAATGCAGCCGTCTGAATGTCCGAATAGCACCCGACCCTGATCGTCGATCTGGATGTCGTTGAAGTCCAGCAGGTTGCGGTTGTTGCCGCAGGTCGTGCCTGCCAGGCAGATGCCGCCTGCGCCCTGCACCGGATCGGTGGGCGATAGGTTGACCGTGTGGAAGCTGTTGCCGCGGTCGTAGGTAACCGACACGTAGGGATACCAGAAACCCGGGAAGTCGCCGCCCGACGCGGTCGCGCCGGGGCTGTCATCGTCCGTGCCCAGCCAGGCGCAGGCCGCGCGATCGCCGTCACCGGCGACAGCCGTCGGAAAGACTGCGTTGGCGATATCGTGGCCGGCCGCCAGGTTGCGGTAGCTGATGAAGGTGTCGCCCTTGTCATCCGACACCGCCATGCGGGGTTGGCCGTCGGAATCGTTCACGTAGCAGAAATAAAGGGTGCCGTCGGCGCCCACTCCGACACCCGGATCATCGCCCGGCAGGGTTTCGGGCACGGTCTTTACCGACCATGTGGTGCCGCTGTCCTCGGAGACGGCGACAGCCTGCTCCCCTCCGCAGTCACCGAATGGGACGTAGACGGTGCCATCGTCAGGGGAGACCTGCACATGACCATGCAGGGCGCCAATGCTGCCGCCGCAATCCAGTGCCGGGTTGAACATGGGCACGCCGGCGCCGAAGGTCACGCCGCCATCGTCGGAGCGCGCGCAGAATGCCGCGGCGACGGACTGCGAACAGTAGTACACCGCATAGCCGTCAGGATTGGGCACCCCCACGAAGTCAGGCGAATAGGGGCCTGAGCCGACTGTCTGGTGGTCTGCGCCGCCATTGGGCGGGCCGACCTGGCCGGGAATCCAGGTGTCGCCATCGTCATCGGTGATGGAGAAAACGCTGTTGGCCCCCGACAGCTGCGACTGGAAGGTGCGACCAGTGCTCTGCTCGGTTTCAAGGATCGGGTCAAGCGTGTTCACGTTGCCGGTGTAAGGCCGCGATTCCCAGACCGGTTCGCAGCTCGGCGGCAGCGGGTTGCCCGCCACATCCACCGTATCCAGATTCTCTACAAAGTTGATCTGCACCGGTTCCAGACCGGCAATGAACATCACCCGGCCGGTATTCGGATTGAAGCCAATCGTGGGTTCGCCCGCGCCGTTCGCCACACCGTTCGGAGACTGGTTGTAATAGAAACGGGGTGGCAGGCCGGTGGCGACAGGCTGGTCTGGCTGCTCTTCTTCGACCGGGATGTCCAGGGTGATCGTGACATCCGCGGTTCCGCCTGTCACCGCGTAGGGAAGCACCTCGACACGGTAGTTGACGGAACCACCACCGGCCGGCGTGATGATGGTTTCCGACGAGGGCGGGGCGTTGCCGGACGAGCCGATCTCGCCACCATCTTCGCTCAGCAGATAAAGGTCGTAATCCTCTGCGGGAATCTGGGCAGTCAACAGGATGCGAATGGTCGCGGATGGATTCGTCGTCGCGAAGTCGGCCGGCAGATCAACCGTTAGATCAAAGCGATCGCACTGGGCGGACGCCGGGCACGGACCTGATACAGGATCGGAGACCAGCGAAGGCCCGGACGTGAAACTCAGCGCCGGCGTATCCAGCGACAGTGTGCCGCTCGCCGGGTCCGCGGCTTGGGCGACCAACCCGGCAGCAGAACAAACCAACAAGACGAGGGAGGCGAGCGCGCGCGACGGCGTGACCTTGAGCATGGCGAATCCAGGCGAAGTTTTCAGAACCGCACTCTTGAGTACGAAATCGCCGCAAACTGCGACGCGCCAATCCGTGGACTTATTTTCCCAATTCTAGGCAGGTCGCCCGGAAACGTCCAGCCGTGTAGAGCGACCCGCACACCTGCACGGATTTGATCCTCCAGTCCGCCGCCGTGTATCGCTTCGCTCCAACCCATTCGGTAATGTCATGGATGCACCGGTCGATTTTGGGAGGGGACATGCGCTATCGAGTCGTGATGTTGGGCTTCGCGGTGTGCATGGTCGTCAGCATGGCTGCGGCGTCTGCGCCGCCGGTGGCGCTCGCGGAGTCGTACCAGGGTGACGTGGAGCTATCGCAGTACTGGGTGAGCGAGAAATTCGACGGTGTTCGTGGCTACTGGGATGGTCGGCAACTGCTGACCCGTAGCGGCGCGGTGATCGACGTACCGGACTGGTTCACTCGCGATTGGCCGAAGACCGTGATGGACGGTGAGCTTTGGGCCGGCTACGACGGGTTCTCTCGCATTTCAACGCTGGTCCGCACCGCAGGCCCCGAGCATCCGGGCTGGAAGGCGGTCACCTATCGCGTTTTTGACCTGCCGCAGCACGGAGGCGATTTTAACGCTCGTGTGCCGGCCATTCGCGAGGCGGTGAGCGCGATCAATCAGGCCTGGGTGCTGGCGGTCGATCAGTTCAAGGTCCGTGACGCCGCGGAGCTGGATGCCGCGTTGTCCGACGTTCTGGCGCGAGGTGGTGAAGGTCTGATCCTGCACCATGGTCTGCGCAGCCATCAGCCCGGTCGCAATTCCGGTTTGTTCAAGCTCAAGCCGTTTGAGGATGCTGAAGCCCGAGTGGTCGCAATCAATCCGGGCCGGGGTCGGTTACAGGGCATGATGGGGTCGATCGACGTCCGTACGCCGGATGGCCGGGTTTTCGCTCTGGGGACCGGCTTCAGCGACGAGCAGCGGGCCGATCCGCCGCCGTTGGGCGCGTGGGTGACCTATCGCTACAACGGTTACACCGCCAACGGTCTGCCCCGGTTCGCCCGCTTTCTACGCCTTCGACCGGGTGGGCCGCCTCCAGAGATATCGGCACAGCCACAAACCTCTGAGTGAGGCTGCCTTGGGGCTTATTACTTGGTGGCGTCGCGTTCGGGCAATAGCAACTGGGGGTCGATGCGGACCTTGCCCCAGTTCATCGACCAGTGCAGATGTGGGCCGGTCGCGCGGCCGGTGGCGCCAACCTTGGCGATGGCCTGACCCTGCGTGACCACGTCGCCTTCGGCGACCAGCGTGTCGGACAGGTGGATGAACGTGCTGGTAATGCCGTGGCCGTGGTCGACGATGAGCGTGCCACCGGTGAAGTACATGTCCGGATGCCACAGCGTCACCACGCCGCCGGCGGGGGCCAGCACCGGCGTGCCGGTGTCGCCGGCGATGTCCAGGCCGCTGTGCGGTGACTTGGGCGTGCCGTTGAGAATGCGCTGACTGCCGAACACACCGGTGACGATGCCATCCACCGGCCATAGAAAGGCTTCAGTGAAGTCGGTGCGCTGGGACTCGACGCCGCGGCCCTTGCGGATCTGGACCACGTCTTGCCAGATTCGGTCCTGAACTTCCTGGGTGCGGGGCGGCGTGACCTTGTCCTGCGGCAGGCCATCGATTCGCTGGACCTCGAATTCGCGATTTGCCACCGGGACGATGAGTTCGGCAGTGCTGCCATCTACGTCGGTCGCGCGGAGGGTCACATCGCCCTCGAAGGCGCGGGCGACGGCAAAGACGAAGGCGCCCTCCGCCGACACGGGCAGGCTTTGCCCGTTCATCGTGACGGTGGCACCTGCCGACGTGGCACCGCGCACCATCGCGCCCTGGGTGACGTCATCGCGCAGAGCCAGCGTGGGTTCTGCCCAGGCCGGTGCCGCGAGGGTCGTCCCGATGAGCAGCGCAATCGCCAACCGGATCATGCGGCGTTGCGGGCGTTGAGAAAGTCGATGGCCTTGGCGATACGCGATTCGGTGCGCTCGCGGCCCAGCAGCGCCAGGGTCTCGTCGATGGGTGGCGATACGGCATCGCCCGAGATCGCGACACGGATGGGCTGGGCGACCTTGCCCAGGCCCAGTTCGCGGGTTTCCGCAACGCTGTGCACCACCTGGTGGGCCGCCTCGCCGGTCCATTCCGGCAGGGCGCGGAAGCGCTCCAGCAAGTCGGTCAATACCGCCTGGGTGTCGGCCTTGAACCACTTCTTGACCGCCTTTTCGGCGTACTCGGTCGGCTCGTTGTAGAAGAACAGGCTTTTTTCGGTCATCTCGACCAGTGTCTTGCAGCGTTCGCGCTGCGACTTGATCACATCGATCGGGTCCGGGCCGTTCGCCAGATCAACGCCGGCTTGGTCGAGGTGCCAGCGCCAGTGTTCTAACACGATCGCCGGGTCCAGGTTCTGCATGTGTTGGTGGTTGATCCAGTTCAGTTTGCTCGGGTTGAACGCCCCGGCGCCCTTTTGCACCTGCTCGATGCGGAAGTGCTCCAGCATCTCCGCGCGGGTGAAGACTTCCTGGTCGCCATGCGACCAGCCGAGCCGCACCAGATAATTCAGTAAGGCTTCCGGCAGATAGCCCTCGTCGCGGTAGCTCATGACGCCGACCGCGCCGTGTCGCTTCGACAAGCGCTTGCCGTCCTCACCAAGAATCATCGGCACGTGGGCGTAGATCGGGACGCTGGCTCCCAGTGCCTGCAGGATCTGGATCTGCCGGGGTGTGTTGTTCACATGGTCGTCGCCGCGGATGACGTGGGAGATGCCCATCTCGTAGTCGTCGACCACCACCGTGAAGTTGTAGGTGGGCGTGCCGTCGCCACGGGCGATGATCAGATCGTCGAGTTCCTTGTTCTGGAAGCTCACACGCCCCTTGATCAGGTCGTCGAAGGCGGTCTCGCCTTCATCCGGCGAGCGGAACCGGATCACCGGATCAATGCCAGGGACGGGGTCGCTGCGATGGCGGCAGCGGCCGTCGTACATGGGTTTGCGGCCGTCGGCGCGCGCCTGTTCGCGCATCGTCTCCAGCTCGTCCTTGGTGCAGTAGCAATGGTAGGCGTGGCCGTCATCCAGCAGCTGCTGGGCGAGCGCGGCATAGCGATCAAAGCGTGCCGTCTGGAACACCGGTGGCTCGTCGGCCTCCAGGCCCAGCCAGGCCATGCCATCGAGAATCGCCTGCACCGACTCCTCGGTGGACCGCTCGCGGTCGGTGTCCTCGATGCGCAGCACAAAGCGTCCGCCTTGCTGGCGTGCGTAGAGCCAGGAGTACAGCGCGGTGCGCGCGCCACCTATATGCAGGTAGCCGGTCGGGGAGGGAGCGAAGCGGGTGGTGACGGACATGGGGCGTTCAGCTGGGGCATCGAAGGGCGCGTAGTGTATCAATGCGTTGACGCCAACACCGGCCGGGGCGACGCTTGGCAACCCTCCGCCATTGCCCACCTCCGACCATGGCCACGCTGTTCGTTGAAGAACTCGCCAATCTCGATTTCGCCTATCTGGATCCGCAGCGCGGACTGGTCGGCGAGACCTATCTGCTGGACCTGGAACTGACCGGTGATCTCGACGCGCAGGGCATGGTGCTGGATTTCGGCCGGGTCAAGCGCGAAATCAGGGACGCCGCCGAACGGTTGGTCGACCATAAGCTGGTGGTGCCGGCCCAGTCGCCGGCGGTTGCCTACGATGCGTCGGTCAACCGTGTGCTGCTGACCCTGGTTGCGGGCGGCATGATCGAGGTGGTTTGTCCGTCCCAGGCGCTGTGCCTGATTGATGCTGGGCAGGTCGGCATCGACACTGTTGCGGCTGCCGTGCGTGAGGTGGTTCGAGGCCAGGTGCCGGGCAACGTCAGCGACGTGGACGTGGTGTTGCGCCCCGAGCAGATCGATGGCGCCTGGTACCACTACTGCCACGGATTGCGGAAACATGACGGGGATTGTCAGCGTATCGCGCATGGTCACCGTTCGCGGATACGCATTGAGCGCGCTGGCCGCCGCGACGAGGGGCTGGAGCGGGCCTGGGCCGCTCGCTGGAACGACCATTTCCTGGCCACCGGCTCCGATGAACTGCCGGCCCAGCGCGTGGCCCATCGGCGCTTCGGCTATGACGCACCGCAAGGGCATTTCGAGTTGGAACTTCCGGCGTCACTCGTGGATATTCTGCCGACCGATACCACCGTCGAGCAGCTTGCAGAATTCACTGCAACGACGCTGGCAGGGCAACTGGGGGAACCGGTTGCCGTGCGGGCATACGAGGGCGTGCGCAAGGGGGCGAGGGCGATGGCGAGCGGAGTCGCTGGCTGAATAGACCGGAGTTTCCCTAGCGGCTCATCGCGACCGCGAGATGGGAACGAACCTTGCGATAACGCTTCATGTAAAGTTTTTGTAAGCGACGGGTGAAGCGTCGCAGCGATGCTTGGGGGCAACCGTGGTCTGGGGTGGCGAAATGTCTGATTCGTTTGCGCGTGGCGCGGCACGCTGGCTGCTGCTGGCCTGCATGCTGCCGGTGCTGGGCGCCTGCACGGGCGATTATTCCGGCGAGGCGGATGCCGTCTCCGAGTCGGCCGATCCGAACGAGGATAGCGGCGACGGTGGTGAAACCGGGGACGGCGGGGGTGAGACCGCCGGTGACGGTGGCGACGATGGGACGGGTGGCGCCGGCGGCGGAGACGGCGGTGCCGTCGCGGATGCCGGACCCGACCTCGACAATGGCAAGCGTCAGTATGCGCAGCTTTGCGCCAGCTGCCATGGCGATCGTGGCGAAGGCGGCATTGGCCCGGCGATGACCATGGCGCAGTGCCCCACCTGCCGCGGGCTGGATACCTTGATCCCGGAAATCGACGTCAACATGCCGTCGACCAATCCATCGCGCTGCGTTGATGATTGTGCCGAAGATATCGCGCAGTACATCTGGGATGGTTTTCCTGACGACACCAGCGACTCGGGCGATGGCTCGGTCGGCGACGGCGGGTCCGGTGGCAACGATGGCTCGGACGGCGGAGATTCCGGAAACGGCGACGGTGGATCAGGTGATGGAGGTTCCGGTGGCAGCGACGGAGGCTCGGATGGAGGCGACGGCGGATCCGGTGACGGCGGCTCCGGCGATGGCGGCTCCGACGCTCCCGACCCGACCTGTAGTGTCGAGATGCGCTTCCAGAGCAACTGGAATGTCGGGTTTGTCACGGAGGTCGTGATCTCCAACTTCAGCGGTCAGGCCATCGACGGCTGGGAAGTGGCGTTCACCTTCGCCAATGGCCAGCGGGTCACCAACGCCTGGAACACCGATCTCGCGCAGTCCGGCGCGGCAGTCTCGGCGCGCAATGTTGACTACAACAGTCGCATCGACAGCGGCGCCCAGACCTCATTCGGTTTTCAGGGCGAGCATGGCGGCACCAACGAACTGCCGACCGATGTACGTCTGATCGCCGATGGTTGCATCACGGCTGATAGTGGCGCCGGCGGCGATTCCGGCTCGGACGGCAATGGCGACGACGGCGGCGACGGCGGGACGGGGGGCGACGATGGTGGTGAACCGCTGGCCTGTGCGGAGCGCGCCGCGGCACCGCGGATGTTGCGCCTGCTCACGCGTCGTGAGTACGACCGCACCATCGCCGATCTCACCGGGCTGACGGGCAGTTTCACTGCCGATTTTCCGGTCGAGGCGCGCGTGGCCGGTTACGACAACAACGCCAACGTGGCCGTGGTGACCAGCCGGCATGTCGACCAGTACCTCGCCGCCGGCGCCGCCGTGGCTCAGCGCGCCGTGGCGGAGCGCCGCGACCCGTTGCTGGGGGATTGCAGTAGCGGCGACGCCTGCCTCAACGCATTCATCGATACCTTCGGGCGCCGCGCGTTTCGGCGGCCGCTGACGACTGCGGAGCGTGACGGCTACCGCGATCTGAACCGGGACGAGCTCACCGGCGGCGACTTCGATACGGCCATGGCGTTGATCATCCGCGCCATGCTGACATCGCCGAACTTTCTCTACCGGGCGGAGATCGGTGAGGCGTCGGGCAACGGCATCTACAGGCTGTCCGGCTACGAGGCGGCGACGGCGATGTCCTATGCATTGTGGGGCAGCATGCCGGATGCGGCATTGCTGCAGGCCGCGGCTGATGGTGATTTGGCCGGCGGGGCCGGCCGTGCCGCGCAGGCTGAGCGGATGCTGCAAGATCCGCGTGCGCGCGAGCAGATCGCCAACTTCGCCAGTCAGTGGACCGGGGCGTACCAGATTCTCGAACAGTTCAAGGACTACGAGATCTACCCGCGATTCAACGACACCGTGCGCGAGTCCATGGTCGAGGAGTTCTCCCGCTTCGTGAATCACGTGTTCCTGGATTCGGAAACGCGCAGCCTGACGGAGCTTTACACCGCGGATTACGCCTTTCTCAACGGCGCCCTGCGGAGCTTTTATCGCCAGCCGGGCTCGACATCCGATGCGGCCTTTGCCCAGCAAACCGTCGCTGACGGCACACGCGGGGGGCTGCTGGCCCTGGGCAGCGTCGTCGCCAGCCATGCACATTCCAACGAATCGTCGCCGATCAAGCGCGGCGTATTCGTGCGCGAGCAGTTGCTTTGCCAGGAACTGCCCGACCCGCCGCAGGATGTCGACACCACGCCTCCCGGACTGGACCCGAGCCTGACCACGCGCGAGCGTTTCCGGCAGCACACCGATGACCCGAACTGCGCCAGCTGCCATCAGTTCATTGACGGCATCGGCTTCGGTTTCGAGCGCTACGATGGTGTCGGTGACTATCGCGAAAACGAGAATGGGCAAACGGTGGACGACTCCGGCGAGGTCGTGGATATCGAAGGCTTCCAGTCGGGCACCAACGACCCGTTCTTCGGCGCGCGCCAGCTGGCCCAGCTGCTGGCCTCGAGTCCGGCGGCGCAAGACTGTGCCGTCACCCAGTACTACCGCTATACGCGTGGCTACGTGGAGGGCGAACGCGACGACTGCGTGATCGAGGAGCTGACGCAGGCGTTCCGCGACAGCCAGCTTGATCTCAAACAAATGCTGATCAACCAGATCGAACATCCGAGCTTCATGCGGCGGCATGCAGGAGGTGAATCGTGATTCGTCGACCGATCTCACGCCGGGGCTTTCTGCGCGGCATGGCCAACGCCGGTGCAGCACTGCCGTTGTCGGCCCTGCTGCATCGGTCCGCCTTGGCAGCCGAAAACGCCGGCGTGCCCCGCGCGCTGTTCGTGTTCATCCCCGATGGCTGTGCGCCGGAGCTATGGCATCCCAGCGGAGGCACCTACAATTTCACGCTGCCGACGATGACCGATCCGCTGGAATCCGTGCGGCAGCATTGCGTCTTCCTGCGCGGGCTCAACATGTATTCCGGTGGTTCCACGCATGAGGGTGGTGTGGCCAAGGTGCTGACGGCGACCGGCGACCTCTCCATGGACGTGTTCGTGGGGCAGTACTACAAGGATCAGACGCCGCATGCCTCGATCCATCTTGGCGTGGCGTCGAATCACCAGAACGGTTCCGGCTACATGTCCTACCTGGGTTCCGGACAACCGGTCTCGCCGGAAGACAATCCGCTGTCGGCCTACGAGCGCCTGTTCGGTCCGCCGGGCGGCGTGGAAGACATCGAGAACCGTCGCAAGCTCTCGGTGCTGGACGCCGCGCTGGCGGATATCAACAGCTTGCAGACACGGCTGGGCCAGGCCCAACGGCAGAAGCTGGAACTGCACATGGAGTCCGTGCGCGAGGTCGAGAACCGGATTCTGGCCGCCGATCAGGCCGGGGCGGGCGAATGCTCGCAGCCGGATTGGAATCGCCAGGGCTGGTCGATTCCCGACGGCTATAACACCTATCCGAACTACCACGACCGTGATGACCAGTTCGCGACCGTGGGCAAGCTGCAGATGGACCTGGCCGTGCTCGCTTTGGGCTGCGACATGACCCGCAGCATCTCACTGCAATGGTCGCACCCGGTCAGTCCCACGCATTTACAGCCGGAAACCGGAGCCTCGCAGCGTCATCATGACTCCTCGCATTTTGATGCGAACAATCTCGATTCCGCCGAGAACTTCACCCGCTACAAGCGCTGGTTTTCGGAGCAGTTTGCCTATCTGCTGCGTGAACTCGACGCGCATCCCGACGGTAACGGGACCTTGCTCGACAACACGGCGATCTTCCTGTGTTCGGAGCTGGGCCATTCGTCGCTGCATAACCATCGCAACATGCCGTTCATTCTGGCCGGCCGGGCGGGCGGACTCGAGACCGGCCGCTACCTCGATTACTCTGCCGCCAATGGCGGAGACGGTGAGACGCACGCCAAGTTGCTGGTATCGATCGCGAATGCGGTCGGCATACCGATCAACAGCTTCGGGTATACAGGCCACGGAGACGGGCCGCTGCAAGGACTGTACGCATGATTCGATCGTGGCTGGGCGGGGCGTTGCTGCTGTTTCCCATCGCCGCACAGGCGGTGGAGATTGGCCAGGTGGCGCCGGAGACCCAGGGGCCGCGGCTGCTTTATGACCACACCATCGATTTGAAAGAGCTGCGGGGCAAGACCGTGTTGTTGGACTTTTGGGCATCCTGGTGCGGGCCCTGCAAACAGTCGCTGCCCATGCTCGACGAGATGCGCAGTGACCTGGTCGCCGCCGGCTACCCGGACATGTTCGAGATCATCGCGGTGAATCTCGACGAGGATCCCGAGGCAGCCAAGAAATTCCTCCAGCGGTATCCGGTGAGTTACCCGGTTATTTCCGACCCCGCGGCCGAACTCGCCGTGCTCTACAAGATTCCCACCATGCCGACCACGTTCATCATTGATCGAGAGGGTGTGGTGGTGTGGCGGCACGAGGGTTTCCGCCCCGCTGAACTCAGCGACATCCGACGCCGTCTGGTCCAGACCATGAACGGTGAGGCCACGCCATGAAGCAAATCACCCGGCTTGTTCTTTCGGCGCTGACGATCTGTCTCTGCTCTGCCTGTTCGACCACGCCGCTGAAGCCCTGGGAGCGGGGCCATCTCGCCGAACCGACGATGAGCTGGGAGCCGGACCCGCTCGCAAGCCAGCTCGACTCACACGTGTACTTCAGCAAGGAAGCGTCCACCGGCGGAGCCAGCGTGGGCGGCGGCGGCTGCGGCTGTAACTAGGGCCTGCGAGCATTCCATGACCGATTCCAAGCAACGCCCCGCGAGCAAGGCCCTGCAGGCACTGACCGCAGCCGCCATGTCGCTGCCTGCGTATCAGGTGGCTGCGGCGACGCGGGACGAGACGGCGCGCGTCTCGGTCCGCACGGCGCTTTACGACGAAGCCGAGCTGGATTCGCAGCAGGTGTCGTCAACAACCACCGAGCGCTATGACATCGAAATCGGGCAGCTACGGGCAAGCGCTCCGGTGGGCGAGCGGTTCTCTGTCGCCCTGGATGTCGCTTACGAGACGATGTCCGGTGCCTCGCCCTGGTTTGTCCAGCCGGACGCCGATGGCGCACCCGTGCAGGTCATGAGTGGTGCCACCATCGACGATGCGCGCACCGATCTGCTGCTGTCCGTCTCACGGTACAGTGCCAGCGGACGGCGGGTGTCGGTGTCTGTCGGCCAATCGACCGAGGACGACTACGAGTCGCAAAATCTGGGCATCGAGGTCGAGTGGGAAGACGATGACAAGATGACGGCGTACACCGTGGGCGGCGGGTATGCGTCCGATACGATCACACCCACCGATGCGCAGACGCGATTCCCGAGCCGCCCCGATGAAGAGGACAAGCAGTCCCTGACGCTGCTTGGCGGGGTGTCCCAGATCCTCGGCCCCAAGACCGTTGTACAGACGGCCTTGTCGGTGAGCTATCTGGATGGCTATTTGTCGGATCCCTACAAGCTGGTGTTCGTCGATGATGACCTTCGCCAGGACGCCCGTCCGGATGGGCGCTGGACGGGCGCCTGGACGACACGACTGCGGCGTCGCTTCTCCAGCGTCGGCGCCACCGCACATCTGGATTACCGGCTCTACGGAGACGACTGGGAAGTCGTCTCGCACACGGTCTCACTGAGCTGGTATCAGGACATCGGTGAGCGAGTAACCGTCACGCCGAATCTGCGCTATTACAGCCAGAGTCAGGCCTTTTTCTATCGGCCGTACTTCCGTACCACCCGAGACGACAACCTGTACTCCAGCGACTACCGGCTATCGCCCTACGGCGCCCTGACGATCGGCCTGGCGGGCGAATACCGCTTCGACAGCCTGAGTCTCACCGGCAGCATCGAGCAGTACGAAAGCAGCGGCGACTACGCCCTGGGCTCCGTGGTCACCGAGAACCCCGGACTGGTGGACTTCACGTTGCTGGCCGTCGGGCTGAAGTACGCGTTCTAGGGAAACACTAATCTATTCACACCACCAAGACGGAGCCGGTTTTCGCGCAAGCCTAGGCGGAGTGAGTGCGGTTTGGTCGTTCCAAATAAGCGAACGACCACGCAGGCTTGCGGGAAAACCGGCCCGTTCCATACGGATTGCGCCTGAAAACAGGCCATGCGGCGTTACTCGTCGCTTGTTTGGAATGACCAAACTTCACTCCTCGCGCCTTGCCTGGCCTGTTTTCAGGCGGCAACTTGGCGGCGGGAATAGATCAGTGTTTCCCTAGGCACGGCGTGGAGGCCGTCGACTTCCGGGCGATGGGCTGCCCGTGCCGCATCCAGGCAGATTCGTCGGCCGCGGTGGCGGCGGCGCAAGCCGTGGTGCTGCGTCTGGAGGCTCGCTACTCGCGTTATCTGCCTGATAGTGAAACCTCGCGAATCAATCGTAGCGCCGGCAAGCCTGGCGGCGTTGTCGTCGATGACGAAACGGCCGAGCTGCTGAATTTCGCCGCGGCAGCGCATGCGCAAAGCGAAGGACGCTTCGACATCACCTCCGGCGTGTTGCGGCGGGTGTGGGATTTTCGCAGCGGCGCCGTGCCGGATCTGCTGGCCGTTGACCGATGTCTGGAACAGGTGGGCTGGCATCGTGTGCGGTGGCAACCCCCGGTCCTGGAGCTGCCGGTCGGCGCGGAACTGGATTTCGGCGGATTCGTGAAGGAATACGCGGCCGATGCTGCCGCCTCCGCGGCGCGGGTGGCCGGTGGCGTGCATGGCCTAGTTGATCTGGGTGGCGATCTCGCGGTGATCGGCCCGAACCCGGATGGCAGCCCTTGGCGGGTGGGCATTCGTGATCCGTTTGCCCCCGATCAGGCCGTGGCCACCATCGAACTGGCGAGCGGCGGGCTGGCCAGCAGCGGCAATTATGAGCGGGCGATTCGCACCGATCAGGGCGTCTACGGTCATGTGCTCGACCCGAGAACGGGCTGGCCACCGGAGTCTGGTTTTGCTGGCGTCTCGGCTCGTGCCGACAGCTGCCTGCTTGCCGGCATCGCGACCACCGTGGCGATGGTCAGCGGCGTCGACGCCGGGCAGGCATGGCTTGTGGGCCTAGGCCTGCCCTTTGTCGCGGTCACCGCCCAGCGGCAGGTGATATTCGGTGGTGACGCCGGCTAGCCGCGGCTGGCGTGGATTAGGGCGCGGGCTGGTCGGTGCCGATCAGTGGCAGGCTGATCGTGCCTTCCACATTGACCTGGCCACCCAGCCCCGTGGACCCCGCATACTGATCCAGCGAACCGCCGGAGAACAGCAGCATCAGTTCTTCGCCTTCCGCCAGGCGCTCGAACACACCGTTCATTTCGATGCTGAACTCGCCATACCCACGAATGGGGCGGTACTGGTTCTGGAAGACTTCGCCACCAGCGCGGCCCATCGCCGCGAGGAAAATCGGATCGCCCACGCCGGCGTCGCCGAGCAACGGGTCGGTGACCGTGATGTTGAGCACAGGAATGCCCGCCAACACGTCACCGCCAGTCGGGGCGGTGTACACCGGAATGGCCACTGGTGAGAGGCCACCAAGCTCACCCGTCGTGACGCTTTGCGATTCGATGGTCACCTCGGTGCCACCCACCGCGACCTCGTCCACGATCACCGCGTCGCTGCCGGAACCGCCCAGCATGAGGCAGATGCCGGGGATGAAATCCGCCACCCCGCTGCGACCGTAGAGCTTTTCCTCAAACCAGGCGAAGGTGGCGTCGGCGCGCTCGATCTCGCCGCAGTGGTCACCGCCATCGCCATTGTCGATGCCATGGCCCTGGGCTTTGGTGAACAGCCGCACATCGCCACCTTGCGCCGACAGGCACTGGAAGTTGGCATAGGCGTCGTTGAAGTTGAACAGGGTGTCCTGCGCGCTTTGTGTCACGAAAGCATCGATCGGCGTCAGCCCACCGGCGGCCGTGAAGGCGTTTTCGCCGGCGCAATGCGACGCCAGGCTGTGGTGGTAGAGCAGTTCGAGGTTGGTGTCGCTGAGCATGTTGAGGGTCAAGCCCTCGACCAGCCCCTGGTTGACCTGCGGGTCTTGCGTGTTCGGCGGCAGGTTGCCACCGGCGGACAGCAGCGTGGCCCAGAAGGTCTTGAAGACACCGCCGGAGAACAGGCTGTAGCGCAGATCGTTCCAGGTGATATCCGGTGCGATGGCGTCGAGGCGGTGTTTGCTGTCGATGGCCCAGATCAGATGCTGGTAACCACCGCCGTAGCTGCTTCCGATGGCCCCGATGATCGGATTGCCCTTGCCAAGGCCGGTGTCGGGGCCGTTGTTGTCATAGGCGAGCCAGCCCAAGGTCGTCTCGGCCCAGTCCAGTATCTGCAACAGATCCTGGCCTTCCAGCGCCGGATCGAGAATGCGGATGGTGCCTCCGGACTCATTGTGACCGCGCTCGTCGATGCTGACGATGCCGTAACCGGCGTCGCGCAGACGGTCCATCAGGGAGCCTTCGGCCGGAGCGGTGGCTTGTCGCGCGCCGCCGTAGCCATGACTGTGCAGGATCAGCGGATAGGTCGCGCCTTCGGTGACCGTGGTGGGTTCGAGCACAGTGATCGCGATGGCCTCGCCGTCCACATTGGAGACCAGCGGTTCTGGTGAGTACACCTCGCCGTCGCGTGATTCCCCACCGCCACCAACCGGGCCGCCACCGCTACCGTCGTTCGTGCCGCCGCCAGAACTGCTGCCGCAGCCCGCGCCCATTGCCGTCGCCAAGCCGACGACCGCCAGCATTCCCCATCGTGTCATAACGTCTCCTCGCAAAGTGATGGTCGGGTCTTACGCCCGTTACACAGCGAAGGATTGTGACTGTTTTGTGAAAGCGAGGGTAGCCCGGCTACGCCAACGGTATTGAACGGCCGCCCCGGCGGGCCTTTCTGGCGCTAACTTCGGCCAATGGCGAGCGTTAGCAGGCCGGCATCCAGCTCGAACTGCTCCCGGTGCTCGCCGGCCGGGTCCGCATCTGAACGCAGCTCGATCGCCAGCGTTTCGCGGGCGACCCAGTCGCCGTGCGTGGTCAGCGCCTGTGCCAGTTCGCCCTCGCCCTGCCAGAGCACGACGATGCGGTCGGTTACGTCGAAATCGGCGGCCTTGCGCATGTTCTGAATGCGGTTGATCGCCTCGCGTGCGAGGCCCTTGGAGCGCAGCGCCGGGGTGACGGTCGTGTCGAGCGCAACTGTCACGCCGCCCTCCCGCAGCGCAGCCCAGCCCTCGGCGCCCTGGGTTTCGACCAGCAGGTCATCGCCGGCCAGTTCGAACGGCTCGCCATCGAGGTCGACGACCAGGGTTTGGCCATCGGCCACCGCGGAGATCTGCTCGGCGTCGAGTCGGGCAATCTGCGCCGCGAGGCTTTTCATCCGCTTGCCGGCGCGCTTGCCGAGCACGCGGAAGTTTGGTTTGACCGCGCGATGAATCAGGTCGGAGCCGCTGTCGACATAGTCCAGAGCCTCGACATTGACCTCGTCCAGAATCAGGTCGCGCACGAGTTCGATGGCGGTCTCGTCGACACCGGGTTCGATGACCACCGATAGCCTCGCCAGGGGTTGGCGGACGTTGAGCTTGTGGGTGTTGCGCAGTGCCAGTGTGGTCGACACGATTGTTCGTGCCAGGGCCATCCGGTGTTCCAGCTCTGGAGCAATCATGCTCTGGTCCACAACAGGGAAGTCCGCCAGATGGACCGAGCTTGCCGCCGAGGCATCACCCAGCAGGGCCTGATGCAGCCAGTCGGCGTAGAACGGAGCGATTGGCGCCATCAGGCGGGCAATGCCGAGCAGCACCGTGTAGGTGGTCTGGTAGGCGGCGCGCTTGTCGGCGTCCGACACGCCGGTGTCCTTCTTGCCGGCCCAGAACACCGGCCGGGAGCGGCGGATATACCAGTTCGACAGGGCGTCGACCAGCGCCTCGATGGCGCGGGCCGCGCGGGTCGGGTTGTAGCCATCCAGTGCCTCGATGACCTCGCCTGTGGTCGTATGCAGGCGTGACAGCATCCAGCGATCCAACTCGCGGCGCTGCTCCAGCGGCACCGGCGCTTCGGTCGGGTCGATGCCGTCGATGTTCGCGTAGCTGGCGAAGAATCCGTAGACATTGGTCAGCGTCATGAACAGCTTACGCCGGGTCTCGACGATCCCGGCATCGGAATACTTGGTGCTGTCCCAGGGCGGTGAGGCCGCCATCAGGTACCAGCGCACGGCATCGGCGCCGTGTGTGTCCAGCGCTTCGAACGGATCGACCGTGTTGCCCTTGGACTTGGACATCTTTTCGCCGTTGGCATCCAGCAACAGGCCGTTGACCACCACGTTCTTATACGCGACCGAGTCCATGACCAGGGTCGCGATCGCGTGCAGCGTGTAGAACCAGCCGCGCGTCTGGTCCAGGCCCTCGGCGATGAAGTCGGCCGGGAAATTGCGCTCGAAGCTGTCCTTGTTTTCGAAGGGGTAGTGCCACTGGGCGAAGGGCATCGCGCCGGAGTCGAACCAGACGTCGATGATCTCTGGCACGCGCCGCATGGTGCCGCCCTGGCCGTCGGGCCAGGTGATGTCGTCGACGAACGGGCGGTGCAGGTCCAGCGCCTCGTCGCCCGGCCAGGCATCGCCGGCCTTGGCTCTCAGCTCCTCGATGGATCCGATCATTTCGACCCGTTCCGGATCGCGGTCCGAGACCCAGATTGGCAGCGGAGTGCCCCAGAAGCGGTGGCGCGACAAGGCCCAATCGACATTGTTCTTCAGCCATTCGCCGAAGCGGCCACGACCGACGTGTTCGGGCTGCCAGCCGATGGTGGCGTTGAGTTCGACCAGTCGCTCCTTGAAGGCCGTGGTTTTCACGAACCAGCTTTCGACTGGGTAGCTCATCAGCGGCGTGCCGCGGCGCCAGTCATGCGGGTAGTTGTGCAGGTACTGGTCGCGCTTGAACAGCAGGCCGCGCTCTTTCAGGTCACGGCAGATCGGCTTGTCGGCGTCCTTGAACCACAGACCGCCGACCAGCGGCATGGCTTCTTCGAAGTGGCCGTCGCGGCGCACGGGGTTGACCATCTCCACCCCCACGCGCTTGGCGGTTTCGAAGTCGTCCGCGCCAAACGCCGGGGCGGTGTGGACGATGCCCGTGCCGTCCTCCGTGGTCACGTAGTCGGCGGTGGCCACGACATGGGCGCCGGCATGATCGACATAGTGGTCGAAGGGCGGGGTGTAGCGCATGCCGGCCAGTTCGTCGCCGCGCAGGGTCTCCAGCACCTCGAAGTCCTCGCCGAGCACCTTGGAGGCCAGCGCCTCGGCGACGATGAACTGTCCGGACTCGGTCTTCGCCTTCACGTAGCGGATAGACGGCCCTACGGCCAGCAGCAGGTTGGAGATCAGCGTCCAGGGCGTGGTCGTCCACGCCAGAAAGGCGGTCTCCGGCTCGTCGGCCAGCGGAAACGCGACCGTCACGGCGGGGTCGGCGACTTCCTGGTAGCCCAGGCTAACCTCGTGGCTGGACAACACGGTGCCGGTGCCCGGCGAATACCAGTGAATCTTGTGGCCCTTGTAGATCAGGCCCTTATCCCACAGCTGCCGGAGCAGCCACCACACCGATTCGATGTAGTGGTTGTCGTAAGTCACATAGGGATCATCCAGATCGACCCAGTAGGCCATGCGCTGGGTTAGCGTGTTCCAAAGTCCGGTGTACTCGCCGACGCTGGCCTTGCAGGCGGCGTTGTATTCGGCGACACCAAAGGCTTCGATGTCTTCGCGGGATTTCAGGCCGAGTTTTTTCTCGACCTCGATTTCAACCGGCAGGCCGTGCGTATCCCAGCCGGCCTTGCGGTCCACGCGGTAGCCGCGCATCGCCTTGTAGCGGCAGAAGCTGTCCTTGATCGTACGCGCCAGCACGTGATGCACGCCGGGCCGGCCATTGGCCGTGGGCGGGCCTTCGTAGAAGGTGAAGCTGGGCGCGTCCGCCCGCTGCGAAATCGACTGCTGGAAAATCTGTTCGCGTTCCCACCAGTCCAGTCGCTCGGCCTCCATGGCCTGGTGATCGAGTTGTCGGACTTCAAGAAAGCGAGTCATGTCGGTTGGATTGGCCGTGTGGACGGGATTTCGCGGCGCGTGAGTATACCCAACCGCGGCGTGGCCCCTGCGTTAGCGCAGGCGTGGTTCCAGTTCCGCGCGCATGGCTTCGATGCGGAGATCCTTTTCGTCCCAGAGCGCGTTGACCCAGTTGCGGGCCTGTTCACGCCGGCCGCGTGGTGTGCTGTGGTCGAAGCTTGGGACCGGCCGCAATGCCATTTCGACCAGCACGGGTTGCTCGGTGCCGGTCAGGAACCGCCAGAAGCCCGGCCCCTCGGGTGTCGGGTAGGCAAGGGTGGTGTCGATGATGCCGTCCAATTGGTCGCCCATGGCATCAATCACATAGCTCACCCCGCCGGCGCGTGGGTTGAGCAGGTGTGTCCAGCGTGCTTGCTGGGCGGCATGGCGCGCGCGGGAGAACCGGGTGCCCTCGACGTAATTGATGATGGTCACCGCGCGGCCGCGGTATCGCGCGCAGGCCGCACGGGCGGTTTCGAGATCGCGTTGAGCCAGGGCGGGATTGGCCGCTTTCGCCTGCGAGGAATAACGGCGCATGAACGGAAAATCCATGGCCCAGCACGCGAAGCCGATGACCGGGAACCAGATCAGCTCGCGCTTGAGAAAGAAGCGGGGGAAGGGGATGCGCCGATGATGCAGGACGAGCAGATAAAGAATGTCGACCCAGGATTGATGATTGCATATCAGCAGGTAGGTTCGGTCGGTGCGTAGGTCGCCGTGTATGCGCAATTCGTAGGCGCCGACGCGCATCAGCGCCAGCAGTCGCTGAAGGCCGGCGGAGAACAGACCAACGATCCGGTCCATGCGGCCGGCGCACCAGCCGCGCACTGCCTGATGCGGTAGCGCCAGTTTGATCAGGGCGATCGGAAGCAGCAGCAGAAAGCAGCCCAGCAGCCAGATCACGCCAAGAACCAGCGTGACACCTGCGGTGCACTGTCGCCTCACCTGCGTGGTGAGGCTAACCTCAGGCCGCTTCGAACCGGTGTCGGTGGACTGCATCGACCAGGGTGGCGACAGCGTCTGGGCGGATGTCCGGCGTGATGCCGTGACCGAGGTTGAACACGTGGCCGGGCGCGGGTCCGAAGGCATCAAGCGTCCGTGCCACCTCGCGTTCGATGACGTGGTGATCGGCGCGCAGAATCCCCGGGTCGAGATTGCCTTGCAGCGCGACACGGTCGCCGACCCGGCGTCGGGCATCGGCCGGGTCGCAGCACCAGTCCAGGCCCAGCGCATCGGCGCCGGCGTCGACGATGTGTTCCAGCCATGGCGCGCCGCCCTTGGTGAATAGAATCACCGGAACGTTTTCCGGGCCGCGGTCCAGACCCGCGATGATGCGCTGCATCGGTTCCAGCGACCAACGGCGGTAGGCGTCGTAGGACAGCGATCCACCCCAGGTATCGAAGATCTGCACCGCCTGCGCACCGGCGGCGATCTGCGCATTCAGATACAGGGTGATCGACTCGACCAGGGTGTCCAGCAAATGCGCGATCGCATCCGGGCGGTCGTAGGCCAGCGTCTTGATCCGGGCGAAATCGCGCGAACCCTGACCTTCGACCATGTAGCAGGCCAGGGTCCATGGGCTGCCGGCGAAGCCGATCAGCGGAGTCCGGTTGTCCAGCGTCTTGCGAATGAGCCGCACGGCGTCCATGACGTAGCCCAGGTCATCCTCGGGATCCGGCACGCCCAGGGCCTGAATGCCGCTGAGATCGCGCACGGGTCGGTCGAAGCGCGGGCCCTGCTTTTCGACCAGCGTCAGCCCCAGACCCATCGCGTCGGGGATGGTCAGGATGTCCGAAAACAGGATGGCCGCATCCAGTTCGAAGCGGCGCAGCGGCTGCATGGTGACTTCGCAGGCCAGCTCCGGGGTTTTGCAAAGCGTGAGAAAGTCCCCGGCTTCGGCGCGCGTGGCCCGATACTCGGGCAGATAGCGTCCTGCCTGACGCATGATCCACACGGGGGTCTTGTCCACGGGCTGGCGACGCAGCGCGCGGATAAAGCGATGACTGGATTCCATGGCGGCGGAGTCTAAAAGCTTCGGGCCTGCCGCGTCACTCAGGCGGGTTGGTCAGCCAGGCCTTGTTCGATGGCGCGCAGGATGGATTCAGCCGCGGCGGCCGGGTTGTCCGCGTCGCGAATCGGCCGTCCGACCACGATGTGGCTGGCGCCCGCCTTGATTGCGGACTGCGGCGTCATCACGCGTTTCTGATCGGCGTGATGGGTTTCGAGCGTTGGCCGAATCCCTGGCGTGACCGCGAGTGCATCAGGACCGAGTAGCGCGCGGACCCGGCCCACTTCGTGGCCGGAGCACACGACACCATCCAGGCCGGCTTGTCGAGCGCGGCTGGCATGGCGCAACACCAGGTCATCAACCGGCGTGGTGATGCCCAGGTCGGTGAGGTCTGCTTGGTCGAGGCTGGTCAGAGCCGTGACGGCGATCACCTGCAGTGTGGCGCCTTTGGCTTGCGCGGCAGCCTCGAGCATCGCGGTCTGACCGGCGTGAACGGTGAGCAACTGGGCGCCGGAGGCGGCCAGCCGTTCGACCGCCCGGCCAACGGTGGCCGGGATGTCATGCAGCTTCAGATCGCAGAACACACGATGCCCCTGACCGACCAGCCAGTCCAGCAAGACGAAGTAGTCCGGCGTCATCGCCAGTTCAAGGCCGATCTTGTAGTGACCAACGGTATCGCCCAGCCGCTCGACCAATGCCTTCGCGTGGGCGAGGTCTGGAACATCCAGGGCAACGATCAATCGCTCGCGCGCAGTGGTTTCGGCCATGATTCGTCGGGAGGGGTAGGGGGACGGCGGCTATCTTAGGAGCCGATCGGGGGATTGTCGAAGCCCGCGTCGAACGGTGACGGTGCGGATGCGTCGTTCATCTCCTGCAGCGCGCCGTTGGGGCATTTTTACGGTTTGTTCACCTGGGTCACTCTCATACACTCGAGCCTGAACAAACTTAAACAACAAATCGGGACCGGGGACATGGCCAATATTCGTTTAGCGGTTGCCGCATGTGTGGCATTGACCATCATGGCCTGCGGTTCGAGCCCCCCTCCATCAGACTCGGACGTCGGACAGTCACCTCTGCCCATCGACCGCTTTTCCATCGTGAACCAGTGTTATGCATTGCGATCGGTGGCGACGGATGGTCTGGTTGTGGCCAACGACACCGGTGGCTACGACACCTCGGTGGTTGCGCCCGAGAACGCCGAGGCGTTCTTCATGCGGGCGGCGACGCTGGGCAAGTATCTGCTCTACGCAACCGACACTCGGCTGTTGACTTCGGCGTCACCCGCTGCCGGCCAGAGTGCTCCCAGCGATGCTGCGATCTGGACGGTTGATCCGGTGCCTGATTCGGACGCCTTTACCCTGTATTCCGACGACGCCAGTCTGGCGCTGGCGGTGAACGACGCCGGCGCATTGACCCTGGCCGACCCCGGCGACACGAACACCACGCACTTCGAGTTCGTGCCCACCTCCGTGACCTGCGCCATTTATCCGGAGATGCCGGTGGCGGTGACCGGCGACAGCTTCAAGGGCAACGGGATCAACAAGCCGGCGGTCGGCTTTGCCGATGTTCACACGCACATGGGAATGTCCAGCGAGCTCTCCTACGCGGGGGACGTGGGGCCGTCTGCAGGCGGTGTGCTGTACGGGGAGGTCATTCACCGCTTCGGCGTTCCGCATGCGCTGGAGGACTGCCTAGAGTTCCACGGTCCGCAGGGCGTGCTGGATGCGAACCAGATCATCTCCGGCACGGTGGGGACGCATGAGACCGAGGGTTGGCCCACGTTCATCGACTGGCCGCAGCGCGATTACCTGACCCACCAGGTGATGTACTACAAGTGGGTGGAGCGCGCCTGGCTGGCCGGACTGCGGCTGATGGTCAATCACGGCACCAACATTCAGGCGCTTTGCAACGTCGGAAAGCTGTATTCCCTCGCCCCGCTGGCGGACTGCGATGACATGAGTATCGCGGTCAAGCAGGTGCAGTATCTGTACGAGGTTCAGGACTACGTCGATGCGCAACATGGCGGCCCGGGCAAGGGCTGGTTCCGCATCGTGACCAGCCCGCAGCAGGCCCGGGAGGTCATCAACGATGGCAAGCTCGCCGTGGTGCTGGGTGTGGAAGTGGCGCAGGTCTTCAACTGCGGCGTCAATCTCGCGGTTGGGCTGGCGGAGGTTCCCGAGTGTGACCAGGCCCAGATCGATGCCGAGATTGATCGCCTGTGGGAACTGGGTGTGCGACACGTCTACCCGTATCACGACATCAACAGTGCTCTCGGCGGCACCGGAATTTTCAGCGACATCATGAACCTGCTCGGGCTGCTGGACACCGGCGCGTTCTGGGAGGTCGAAGCCTGCCGCGACTATCCTGAGGACGAGCCTTCGGTCCGCACCCCGGGCCTGGAGATCGCCACCTCGCTGCCCGGCCTGGGAGATGATCCGCTCACCGCCGCCATACTCGGGCTGACGGGGGGCTCGCTGCCGGTCTACCCCGATGGCAAGAGTTGTAACAAGCGGACCGTGACGGAACTGGGGGCGTACGCCCTGCAGGCGTTGATGGACAAGCGCATGGTGATCGACATCGACCACGCTGCCTATCACAGCAAGGACATCATGCTGGACATTGCGGAATCCCAGAATCCGCCATACCCGATGGCCTCCTCCCATGATGCCCATGGCGGGCTGACCAGCGACCAGGCGCAACGGATGCTTGCGAGCGGCGGCATCATCTATCCGTACAAGGGCAACGGCGTCAAACACGTCGAGTTCCTGGAAAAGTTGAAGTTCTGGCGTGAGAAGGCTGGTGTTCCGGATGACCGGATACTGGGGCTGGGTTTCGGTGCGGATGCCAATGGATTCGGTGGGCATCCGGGGCCGCGTGGCGGAGATTCGGAGCCGGTTCAATATCCCTTCACCCTGTTCCAGGGCGCCGACTGGGGACCTCAGTTCGCGGGCTTTGATCCAGTGTCCGTGGGCCTGCTGACGATTCCGGAAAGCGGCAAGTTCTGGCACATCGACGAAGTCGGCATGGCGCACTACGGCCTGGTCGCCGACTTTGTCGAGGAAGTGCGTCTGGAGGGTGGTCGCGAGGCGCTGGATGCGCTCTACAACTCGGCCGAAGGCTATTTGCAGATGTGGGAGCGCACCTACAATCGCGAGACCGCGTCCGATGAAAGTTAGCCAGCTGCTCATCGCCCTGGTGGCGATGGCGCTGTTGGCAGGACTGTGGTGGACCATGCGGCCGGCGGTGCCGTCCGCGAACTCCGCACCGCAGATGCAGGTCTTTGAGCTCGCGCTCGGCGACGGCAAGCACTGGGTCGCCAAGCGGTTTCGCGTCGAGCAGGGCGATCGGGTTCGCTTCGAGGTCACCAGCGCCGTGGACGACGCGATGCACGTGCACGGTTACGAGCATCATCTGCCGCTGCCGGCGGGAGCGCCCCAGACGCTCGAATTCACTGCCGATCGCGCCGGCCAGCACCAGCTTGAGCTTCACGGCAGCACGCTGGAGGTCGGGACGCTGGAGGTCTACCCACGGTCGTGATGCGACGTGCCGGGCTGCTTGCTGCGGTCCTGTTCTCCACGCCGGTTTCCGGCCATTCGTTCGGGCAGCCCTACCAGCTGCCGATGCCGTACTGGCTCTATATCTACGGTGCGATGGCCGCGCTGGTGCTGTCTTTCGTCGTGTTCGGTTTATTCGTGGGTCGGTCGCATTTTGATCGCGCTCCGCGCTACCGGGAGCTGAGCGGAAGTCCGCCCTTGCGTTGGCTGCGACGTGGATACGCCATCAGCACTCTGCGGGCGGTGGTGTTGCTGTTGTTCGCGTTTTCCGTGCTGACCGGTCTGGTCGGTTCGCGCGATCCGTACCGCAACTTCAACATGACGTTCTTCTGGATTCTGTTCGTGCTGGGCGGCACCTACCTCAGTGCTGTGATCGGCGGCTGGTACGGTGTGCTGAACCCTTGGCGCACGCTGAGTCGCCTTTGCGACCGCCTGTGGCCGGCCTTCTCGACCGGGCGTTTTCGCTACCCCGCAGGTCTGGCGTACTGGCCGGCGCTGGTCTTGTACATGGGCTTCATCGCGCTGGAACTGTTTGGGGATGTCCGGCCGTTCTCGCTGTCGGTCGCACTGCTGCTGTACACCGCGATCAACCTGCTCGGCGTGTTCCTGGTAGGCGCTCGGGCATGGTTTCGCCACGGCGAGTTTTTCGCGGTGATGTTTCGGCTGGTGTCGATGATGGCGCCGGTGCTGATTGACCGGGACGCCAACGGGGCGAGGCGGGTTTGGCTTCGCTGGCCGTTCGTGGGCTTGCTGGGGGCCCGCATCGAGCACCGCAGCCTGCTTGTGTTCCTGCTGTTCATGTTGTCTTCGACCGCATTTGACGGCCTGAGCGAGACAAAGCCGTGGTTTAACGCGTTCTGGATGGACCCGAGCGGCCTGTTGACGCAATGGTTTGGTCGCCACCCCCTGCAGTATTACGGCGATGTGCGCATCTGGTTTATTCGCTACGAAATGCTGTGTCTTGTGGCCTCACCATTTCTGTACCTTGGCGCGGTGGCGCTGTTTCTCTGGCTTGGCAAATGCCTTTGCCGCACCCGGGCGAGTGTTCGCGATCTGGCAATGGATTTCGGGTACAGCCTGCTGCCCATCGCGGTCGTGTACCACGTGACGCACTACTACACGCTGTTGCTGGATCAGGGCGTGAAGATCCGGGCGCTGGTGTCCGATCCGTTTGGCTGGGGCTGGAACCTGTTCGGGACCGCCATCACCGGCCGCGTGCCGATCCTGCCCGATATGGGGGTGGTGTGGTACAGCCAGGTGTTGCTGATCCTGCTCGGGCACGTTGTGAGCGTTTACATCGCCCACGCTGAAGCGCTGCGCCAGTTTCGCGATACGCGCACCGTGCTGCTCAGCCAGATTCCCGTGCTGGCGCTGATGGTCCTGTTCACCGGTGTGGGGCTTTGGATTCTGGCGCAGCCGCTCAACGGCTAAACGCCCGCTCGTTTCAGTCCCGGCCGCGCGGCCTGAATCAGACCTCCAGATAGTCGCAGATCGCCTCGGCGGCCTCCCGGCCTTCGAACACGGCGGTGACGACGAGGTCGGAGCCCCGGACCATGTCACCCCCCGCAAACACCTTCGGATTGCCGGTCTGGAAGGCGTGGGCATGCTTGCCGTCGGCCTGCGCATTGACCTGTACCCGGCCATCATCGTGGATGCCGATCGTGTGGTCGCCAAACCAGGTGGCTGGGTTTGGCCGGAAGCCAAAGGCGATGATGACGCAATCGGCGTCGACGACCTCTTCCGTGCCGGGGACCGGCTCCGGCCTGCGACGGCCACGGTTGTCCGGTGCGCCCAGCTGGGTTTGCACGACCTTGACGCCCTCGACGCGGCCGTCTCCCACGATTTCGATGGGCTGGCGGTTGAAGAGGAACTGCACGCCTTCTTCCTTGGCGTTGGCCACCTCGCGACGTGAGCCCGGCATGTTCTCCTCGTCGCGGCGGTAGGCGCAGAGCACGCGTTCGGCACCCTGCCGTACGGCCGTGCGATTGCAGTCCATCGCCGTGTCACCACCGCCGAGCACGACGACCTTCTGGCCGGCCATGTTGATGAAGTCGCTCGGGTGATTCTCCAGCAACAGCTCGCGGTTGATGTTCGAGATCAGGTAAGGCAGCGCATCGTAGACGCCTTCCAGGTTCTCGCCGGGGAAGCCGCCTTTCATGTAGGTGTAGGTCCCCATGCCGAGGAATACGGCATCGTATTCATCGAGCAGCGCCTGAAACGGCGTGTCTGTTCCGATCTCCACGCCCAGCCGGAACTCGACGCCCATGCCTTCGAGAATCTCGCGGCGGGTGCGCACGACCGATTTTTCCAGCTTGAAGGGCGGAATGCCGAAGGTCAGCAGGCCGCCGATCTCCTGGTACTTGTCGAAGACCACGGCCTGCACGCCGTTGCGGGCGAGCACATCGGCGCAGCCCAGCCCGGCCGGCCCGGCGCCAACAATCGCGACCCGCTTGCCGGTGGCCACGACCTGCGACAGGTCCGGACGCCAGCCCTGCTTGAAGGCTTCATCGGAGATATATTTCTCGATGCTACCGATGGTGACGGCACCGAATCCGTCATTGAGTGTGCAGGCACCCTCGCAGAGGCGGTCCTGCGGGCACACACGGCCGCAGACCTCGGGCAGCGAGTTGGTCTTGTGCGACAACTCGGCGGCCTCGAACAGGTTGCCTTCCTCGACCAGCTTGAGCCAGTTCGGGATGTAGTTGTGGACCGGGCATTTCCACTCGCAGTAGGGGTTGCCGCAGGACAGGCAGCGCCCGGCCTGCTGCACGGCGGATTCCGGATCAAACTCGCCATAGATTTCGCGAAAGTCCTGTATCCGGACTTCGACGGAGGTCTTGGCCGGATCATGACGCGGCACATCCAGAAATTGCGTGGTGTTCTTACCCATTTACTGACCCTTGCAGGGTTGATCGGCCCGCTTGGTGGCGGGCATGGTCTGCCTAGTCCTCAGGCAGCCTGGCGGATGGCGTCGAGCAGATCGCCGATATCGATGGCCTTGGGCTTGATCAGCCAGAAACGGCCCACCCAGTCGCGCCAGTCATCAAGAATCTCGGCGCCCCACTGACTGCCGGTGACCTGCACATAGTCGGCAATCAGGTCGCGCACATAGTGGCGGTGGCCTTCCATGTGCTCGGCCACCAGCCGATGGATGTCGATCAACTCGTGATTGTACCGGTCGACAAAATGCCGGTCGCGATCCAGCACATAGGCGAAGCCGCCGGTCATGCCGGCGCCGAAGTTGACGCCGGTGGAGCCGAGCACGCAGACCACGCCGCCTGTCATGTATTCGCAGCCGTGATCGCCACAACCCTCGACCACGGCCAGTGCGCCTGAATTGCGCACCGCAAAGCGTTCACCCGCGCGGCCGGCCGCGTATAACGAGCCGCCGGTGGCCCCGTAGAGACAGGTGTTGCCGATGATGGTCGTGTCCTGAGTCTTGAACGCACTTTTCTCCGGCGGGCGAATGGTGATGCGACCACCGGCCATGCCCTTGCCGACGTAGTCGTTGGCATCGCCGACCAGGTCCAGATGCAGGCCGCCAGCGTTCCACACGCCAAAGCTCTGTCCGGCGGTTCCATTCAGCTCGATGGTGATCGGCGCA
>NZ_CAXRDQ010000075.1:0-19865 GCF_964229365.1 Abyssibacter sp.
TCATGGCCTCGGCGGCCGCGCGACTCGGCCTCAAGGCCGTGGTGTACATGAACATCGAGGATGCCGACGACGAAGCCGCCAACGTGTTTCGCATGGGCCTGTGTGGCGCCCACGTCGAGCGCATCGACGTGTCGCGACTGCCGTATGGTGATATACGCCACGCCGCGCTCAGCCACTGGGCGAATGACGCCGACAACAGCTTCATGGTCATGGGCCTGGACTCCGCACCCGAGCCCTACCCCGAGATGGGCATGGACTTCGCTGCCAACGTCGGCCGCGAAACACGGATTCAGGTGCAGGCCGTGGCCCGAAACCGGCCCGGCCTGCTCGTCGCCCGCGGCGGCGACAATGCGGATGCGCTGGGCTTTTTCCGCCCTTTCATCGACGATCCGATGGTGCGATTGGCCTGCGTTGTTCCCATCGACAATGTCTACGCTGCGTTCACGCAATCAGACACGCACGCGCACTCCGAAAACGGGGGGCTGACCAACCGCCAGCGCCGCATGGCGAACGCCTTGCTGGAATCGCTGGAGTTTCCGAGCGTAAGGCGCGAACACGCCTGGCTGCGAGGCACCAACCGCGTCACCTACGCCACCAGCCAGCCCGACGCAGCCAAACAGGCCATCGTCAACATGGCCACGCTGGAAGGCATCGTGCCGGCCATTCAAACCGCTCACACCATCGCCTGGGCGATGGCGGAGGCCGCGAAGATGCCCAAGGATCAGAGCGTGGTGATCAACCTAGTCGAGCGCGTGGATAAAGACATCTGGGACATCGGCCACACGCTGGGTTTCCCTGCACCCAGCTGACTGACGATCGGCCGCCGCCCCTCGAAAGGGCGGACCGGCCCGGTCGCAAGCAGACGTGTTCACCAACACACGACTATTGGGACAGGTCTTGTTTCCTGCACGATAAAGCACACTGCTGACCGCTGAGTAGTGCAAGCCAAAGTGTTCACCCGCTTCCGGCATGCTGAATCACCCAGATGCACGGGCTGCTCGATTCGCATCGTCCCGCCGAGATGAGATCGCTTGCCGCCAGAAATTCTACCTTTTGAACTGTCGCCTTGACGGGGAAGCTTACGAGACCACCAGGTCACCTCTGAGGAACGGTATTCCCTCGCAGCCCTGCGACAACAAGGCCTGAGCTGTCCGGAGGTTGCCCGGCGCACCGGGCGACATCGCTCCACAATCTGGCGGGAGTTCACGCGTAACCACTGTCACCGAACCGACGGAGCTTCTCGCCCCAGCGCTGCGGGGGTGTCGAAGCCAGCGACCTGCCACATGTTTCGTCATTCATTCGCGACGCATCTGCGTGAATCTGGGTCGGACATTCGTACGGTGCAGGAACTGCTTGGCCACAAGGATCTGCGAACGACGCAAATCTACACTCACGTATTGCACCGGGGTGGTCACGCTAATCCGCTAGATCGCTAAGGCAGCCCTGGTCGAATCGCCCGTAACGGTTCGGCTGCCCGATTCGTGCGTTCAGCGGCAGCGCAGACGGCGGTACTGCAGGGTTAGGTCGTGCAGATCGTCGCCGCGCTTCCTGCATCGTCGTCTTTCTCGGTTCGACCGCGTACGGTTCGTTGCGGCCGGTGCGGTTCTCGGTGTACGACTATTCGAACTGCAGATCGATGCCGGCGAAAACCGTGCGTGGGTCGCCTGCGCGGAACCGGTCGAAGGCGCGTTGCGTCAGATAGAAGCGATCCAGCAGATTGCGGCCAGCGATGTACAACTCCAGCGACTGAAAGCGCCAGCCGATGCGCCCATTGAGCAAGGCGTAGGCGTCGCTCCGCTGCTCGGGATTGTTGTCGGCCTGACGGAACTGCTCGTCAACGTAGGTCAGATCGAGCTGCGCATACGGCCCCAGCGCCGGGCCGCCGTAGCGCAGGCCCAGCGCGCCGGTGCGTTGCGGGGCACTGGGGAATTCGTTGTCCGTGTAGTCCCCTGCGCTGCTCTGGAAATCCAGGAACTCGGTGCGCGAATAGCCCATGGAGACAAACCCATCGAGATTCCAGAGGATGCGGGCATCGACTTCGACCTCCGCCCCGTAGAGGCGCGACTCCCCGGCATTTTCGGTTTGGGTGTCGTTCACGTCGTCGGAGAGCTGCACCGATACCTGCTGATCGGTCCAATCGGTGTAGAACAGATTGGCGCGCAGGCGCAATCGGCGATCGAAGAGCGCTGCGCGGGCGAACAGCTCGGTGGTGAGCGTGTATTCCGGGTCGAAGGTGTTGAACGTGCCGCGCACAAAGTTCACCGACAGGCCGCCGGCCCGGTACGCGCGCTGCACGGTCAACCCAACAGCACTCGACTCGCTCCAGTTGTAGCGCAGGCCCAGCTTGGGCAGCAACGCGTCGGAATCGCTGCTGCCGTCTCCCTCGCCATCCTCGGGCAGCCCGACCGCCGGCCCAAACAAATCGCCGATGACATCGGCGGTGAGCGGCGGTCCATCCCGCGTGAACGCGAGATCGTTGTTGGATGAATAGCGGTAATCCAGCGATTCGCGGTCGACACGCAAACCCGCCAGCAGGGTCCAGCGGGGCCGAACGGTCCATTCCAGATCGCCGAAGAAGGCGTAGCCCTGGCGCTGTTGGTCCACCTCTACCTGCGTGTCCAGATAAACGCTGAGCGGTCCGGCATTGAGGACATTGCCGTCCACCACATCCAGGCCACTGTCGCCATCCAGGCGTGAGGTATAGACGCCGATTACCCCACGCAGCGGGCCGCCGAGCCATTCCAGGCCCTGAAAGTTCAGCCGCAGTTCCTGGGTAAAGGTCTCATCGCTGAAACGATTGATGATGATGCCGTCGTCTTCGGCGCTGGCGTTGTAGTCATCCTGTTGCAGCAGATCCGTCTCGGCGCGCCCGGTGACGGCTTCGATCGACCAATGCCGGCTAATGGGCAGACCGGCGCGCAGGCTGGCGACGTCGGTGGTGGTGTCCACCTGCTCCGGATCGTTGGCGAGCGTCTGGCGGTCTTCCGGGTTCCCGACCAGCTGCGATTGCCGGAATAGATTGTCGGACCGAGTGAAATTCAGCACGGCCGACCCGTCGCCTGGCTCCCGCGGCAACCAGCCCAACTTGGCTCGCAGGTTGTGGCGCTCATAGAAATCGGCGGGCTCATCGCGAGTGATGTTGCGCGCGGCGCCATCAGCGGTTTCGCTAACGGCGGCAATGCGCACACCGAACCGGCCAAACAACGGCCCACCGACGGCAACCGCCTGTTGTTCGTAATCGTCGCTACCGCGCCGAACGCGGGCGCGCAGGTTGGTGTCGTCCTCCGGATCACGCGTGTTGACGACAATGGCACCGGCCAGCGCGCCCTGCCCTTGCTGGGTGGACTGCGGACCGCGCAGGAACTCCACCGACTCCACGTCCCATAGCTCCAGCGGACCGCCCCGCGCGCCAGACACCGACAACGGCACGCCATCGACGTAAATGCTGGCCAGCGGCGTGCTGGACGAGAAACTCTGGTCGCTAACCCCGGTGTTGGAGATGCCGCGAATTGAGAAGCCGCCCACGCGACCCAGGTCAGCGAAATCGAGATTCACGTTCGCCGTGCGGCCGATGGCATCGTAAACATCATCCATGCTGGCGGATTCGATCTCCTCGCGGGAGACCACCTGCACGCTGCTGGCCGCGTCGGTTTGTGTGCGGTCGAGCTGTTCACCACGAATCACGAGCTCGTCGAGCTGGAGAACCGATGCATCACCGGTCTCACGCGCACGCTCCTGCGATTCAACGGCCACCGTGTCTGGGTAGGGAGCAGGTTGTTCTGACTGCGCCCATGTGGCCCCAAACACCGACAGGCTGCAAACCGTCAGGCCACAAACTCGCGCCCGTCTGACCGGCCGGGCGACGAGGCTCAAAGCTGCCAGTCCAAAGTGACGCCGTAGGTACGCGCCTCGCCATAGCGCTTGGCCACCCGCTGGTCCTCGCCTTCGCCGTTCACGAAACGACCTTGCAGGTTCACGTCGTCGGTGAGGTTGCGGCCGAACACGTTGATGTCGAAGCCCCAGGGCAAGGCGTAGCCGAGCTTGGCGTTGAGCAGGGTCCGCGAGGGCACGCGGCCATCGGGATCGTTGTTGGCGTAGCTATCGATATCGCCAACGTAGTTCACCGACACTTGGCCGCTTACGCCTTTCCAGTCGGTGAGGGTCAGGCCCAGTGAGCCGCTGCGATCCGGCGATAGCGGGAAGCGGTTGTCGGCGTAGTTCTCGCCGCTGTTGACGAAACGGTCGAACTCGGAACGCAGCCAACCGAGGCTGGCGAAGAGTTCGAGCTGGTAGGGCAACTGCACCAGGGATTCGATTTCCAGGCCGTACTGATGCGATTCGCCCGCATTCTCGGTGGTCGTGTAGAAACTCGTCTCCTCACCGATGGTGACCTGCTGATCGGTCCAATCGGTGTAGAACAGATTGGCGTTGAGCGAGAGCGCGCCATCCAGCCACTGGTTGCGCAGGGCCAGTTCCGTCGTGCGCGTGTACTCCGGATCAAACTCGCTAAGCTCGCCGCCGAAGAACGTCACGCTGGCGCCGCCGGAACGGTAACCGTGCTGGTACTGCAGACCCAGCGAGTGCGTGGGCAGGTATCGCCAGGTCAGACCGACCTTGGGCAGAAAATCACTGAAGTCGTTTTCGCTTTCGACATCGTAGTCGGGCGGCACGAAGTCGGGCTGTGCCTGCGACAGCGCATCCGACACGGCGTCGGGCAGCGGGACGCCCACGTCGAACGGCAGGCCGGGGATCGGCGCGGCCAGGGTGTAATCCAGTTCGGCGATGTCACGTCGGCGGTTACGCTCCTGATTCAGGCGGCCGCCCAGTGTCAGCGTCCAATCGTCAAACAGGTCCCAGTCCATTTCGGCGAATAACGCGGCGGTTTCGGCTTCGCGGTCGCTGCTTTGCGCACCGCTCAGCAGTACGGCGCCGCCAGCAGCCGGTACGTCCTCGCCGGTCGTCAATTCGGCCCCGTCTTCATCCGAGTAGTAGATGCCGATCACCGCACGCACGGCATCAAATCGCATTTGCAGCCGCAGTTCCTGGCTGAAGGTTTCGGTGCTGCGATCAAAGGCGGTGGTGCCGCCCTGCTCTTCGGTTCGGTCGAACCCCCACTGGCGATCATCCAGGCTGTCGACGAATCCGGTGACCGACTCCAAGGTGAAGGCCGTACCCAACGGCAGGCTCTGTTCCCAGGCGTAGACATCGGTGGTGAACACACCGATGAAGCGCTCATCCGCCGTGGCCGTGCGTTCGGCCTGTGTGCTGTCGAAGATGTTGTCGCCGAACTCGTTGTCGGATGCGCTGTAGGTCAGCAGGCTGCGATAACCCGGCAGCCAGTCGGACAGCGGCAGCCATTCCAGCTTGGCGCGAATGTTTTCGATATCCGCGCGATCAGCGTCGTCTTCCATGCGGGTGACGTTGTAGATGTCGCCGCGGGCGTAGTAGTCCTGCGCCGCGATACGAAACCGCAGCCCGTCGGTGATCGGACCGCCGCCCGCCACGGCGTAATCGTGACCATCACGGGAGAAGCTGGCGACGCGGGCGCGCAGATCCCATTCGGGCGTCGGGTCTCGGGTGGTCAGTGTCAACGCGCCGGCGATGCTGTTCCTGCCGAATGTGGTCGACTGCGGGCCGCGTAGTACTTCCACCTGCTCCACGTCCCACACCGACAGCGGCCCGCCGTAGGCGCCCGTTTGGCCCGGCAAGGCAACACCGTCCAGATACACGCTAATCGTGTCGCCTTCGCCGCCGATGCCGTCGTTGGGCACGCCACGAATCGAGATTTCGCGATCGCTGTTGCCGATGACCACATTGGCGATCTGCGACACGACCTCCTGCAAATTCGAATCGCTACCGGCGTCGATTGCCTCACCGGTGATCAAGCCAACGCTGGTGTTCGTCTCCGCCAAAGAACGGCCCAGCTTGTCACCGCTCACGGTCAGGGTTCCGAGGTTCAGAACCGGGTCATCGCGCTCGGATTCTGGTAACTCCGGCGCGTCGTCCTCCCCGACCGGGATGGTGTCGACGATGAGATCGGGGTCGGCATCCGATGCGCCCGATGAGGATTCCTGCGCCCCCGCGACGGCGGTCCATCCAGCGGCGATCGCCAACGCGAGTACAGGCCAGCACCTTGCCCGAGCCCGGCTGCGCCCGGCCCGCCCAATTAATTTCAGAATCACTGCCACTCCCTATTCCACAGCCCCAGGCGCGCCGGCGCCGACTTGCGGCAATCCAGGCCGACCGATCATGCGCACCCATTTACTAATGCACTTGGTTCGCATTTGCACTAGTATTTAACGAAACGCTCACCTTACCACCGTCTCTGCGGTTTTTCCGCGCAAACCCTTTGTTGTGACTCATGATTCAAGCACCCAACCGCCGATGGGCGATCCCACTCGCGCTCGGCAGCGCTGCCTTCTTGCCGCCGCCATTGGTTGCCCAGGGGTCACCCGAGCCCTACGAAGAAACCGTACCGGTGCGCTCCGAGCGTGAGACGCTCGAATTAAGCCCGGTGGATGTCCAGGGCGAGCGGGTTGAATCGCCCCGCTATCAGGCCCCGGACGCCACCACGGCCACCAAGACCGACACGCCCATCATCGAGACCCCACAGTCGGTTTCGGTGATCAGCGCCGAGCAACTCCGGGACTTGGGCGCCCTCACCCTGCAGGATGCATTCCGGTACTCCGCGGGGGTGCGGGCCGATGCCTATGGGCTGGATTCGCGAACCGACTCGGCGATCGTGCGCGGTACCGAGTACGTGCAGTACCAGGACGGCCTGCGCAGCCTGTTCGGCTTCTACAACAACGTACGGACCGACGTGTATGCACTGGACAGCGTCGAGGTCGTCCGCGGGCCGTCATCCGTACTCTACGGCCAGGGCACCAGCGGCGGCATGGTCAACGTGAACAGCAAACGCCCGCAGACCGAGGCAGCCCATGAGTTGCGAGCCGAGTATGGCGATTATCAACGACGCCAGTACGCGGTGGATTTCACCGGTCCGGTCACCTCTGATGCCAGCCTGAGCTATCGCATCGTCGGCCTGCACCGCAATGCGGCCACACAGGTCGATTACGTGCAGGACAACCGCGAGTTCATCGCACCATCACTCACCTGGCGACCATCCGGTTGGTTCGAGTGGACCGTGCTGGGCAATGTGCAGAAGGACCGCAGCGGCTCGTCCACAGCCTTCCTACCCTGGGAAGGCACGATCGAGGACAACCCGAACGGCCAGATCCCGACTCATCGCTTTGTCAGCGAGCCTGGGTTTGATCGCTACAACACCGATCAGGAGGCCGTGACCTCGCTGCTGAAAATCGCCCTCGGCGCCCATTGGACGTTGTCGCAAAACGCCCGCTACATGGAGAGCGAATCGGATTACCACACGATGTTTCCGAACATCTACACCGGCGACCCTTACCTGCTGAACCCGTTTCGACGCGACTCCGTGCTGCGGATCACCTATATCCAGGATGCCCGCGTCCGCGCGATCACCTCCGATCATCGGCTCGGCGGCGAGTTCTCGACTGGCTTTGTCGACCACCAGCTGCTGCTCGGCGTCGACGCCACCAAGGTGACGACCCGTGAACGTCAGGGGCAACTAGGCGCCCTGCAGATCGTTCAGCAGGGCCCGTTCGATCTCTACGACCCGGAGTACGGGGATTTCATCCTGCCCGAGGCCGCGGCCTTGCCCGAACTGGTCACGCGGCAAACGGGTTACTACATCCAGAACCAGATGACCTTCGGCGAGCATCTGATCGCGCTGGCCGGCTGGCGGCGCGACGAGGCCCGCTCCGAACAGGCCGGCAGCCCCGTACAGGAGGATGAAGAAGATTCCCTGCGCGCCGGCCTGCTCTACCGGTTTGATGCCGGCTTCTCGCCGTATGTGAGTTATTCCGAGTCGTTCAACCCGGTGGCGCAGCTCGATGCCGACGGCAACCCGTTCCAGCCGATACGCGGCGAGCAATGGGAGGCCGGACTCAAGTACCAGCCGCCCTCCTTCCCCGCCCTGATCACGGCCACGGTGTCCGAGATCAATGAAGAGAACCGCCTGGCCCCGGGCGAGAACCCGGCCGAGCAGGTCCAGCTCGGCACCGCCGAGATCAGGGGTGCAGAGCTGGAGGCCGGCGTGACCTGGCCCGGCGTGCTGGATCTGTTGCTGGCCTATACCTACCTCGACGCGTTCAGCGATGCTGGCGACAACGCCGACGAAGGCGCCCGGATCAAACCGCTGGCTGCCGTGGCTGACGAAGTGGCCGCACTGTGGATGCGCTTTCATTTCGGGTCGCTGGGCCTGCCCGGCCTGTCGATTGGTGCCGGTCTGCGCTACACCAGCGCGGTGCCCGACGAGGGCGAGACCGTCGAAGTGCCGTCAACCACCCTGTTCGACGCGATGATCGCCTACGAGCGGCGCAATTGGCGGCTGGCGGTGAACGGGACCAACCTGGAAGACGAAACCGTGATCGCCACCTGCCTGGAGCGAGGCGACTGCTTCTACGGCCCGCGGCGCAATGTTGTGGGCAGCCTGACGATTCACTTCTGATGCGGGCGGTGGTCCGTGCACGGCGAGCGGCCCCGCGGATGACCCGAACAGGCAATCCGGGCGATACTCATTCGCATTCTCACATCCATGTTCACCTTGCGACCAGGGACGCGATGGCATGACGACCGCTGACCACACCACCGCCGCCGGCATCCGACAGCGGCCTCGCCTGCGCGCCTGGACCCGTGGCGTACTCGCCGGCCCGTTGGCGTTCGTCGCCAGCTGGATTCTGATGGCCGGCGCGGCGCTTTACCTGCCTGAAGGGGCCGCAGGGATCGACAATCTGGTGTTTCCTGTGGTGCTGTTTCCATTGATCTGGGCCGTGCTGTTTCTCTACGCCCTGCTCGACCGGCGCCTGTTACGGGCCTACGTGGTGATCGGCCTGGTTCTGGCGTCGCACGGCGGGTTGATCGCCGCTCATCTGGGGTCTGTCGCATGATCAAGCTATCGCAGGAACGCACCAAGGAATTACTGGCGATTCATGGCTGGTCGGGCATCATCCTCGGGCTGCTGCTGTACGCGGTGATCTGCACCGGCACCATCGCCGTGTTCTCCACCGAGATCGGCGACTGGTCGAACCCGCTGGACGCCCCGGCCACCGAAGGCTTGCCCCCCAACATCAACGCGCTGGTGCAGGAACTGGGCGATCAGGTCGACCCGGCGTACCGCGACCAGTTCTTTCTGTACAGCTCCGGCGGCGGCCGTCTGATGCTGCAGTTCGAAGGACACCTCGAGCAGGATGGCGACGACGACCATCCGGGCGCCGAAGAGCACTACGGCGTGCTCTACGAAATCGATCCGAACACGCTCACGCTGCTGAATCGCACGGAAGGCCCGGAGGCCATGCTGGACGCCGCGCGGCGCGCCACCGATGCCCTGGCGGACTTCTTTGTCGACCTCCATGTGCGGCTGCACATCCCCAACCCCTGGGGCTTGTTCGTGACCGGCGTGCTTGGCCTGATCATGATGGTCGCGGCGATCACCGGGTTTCTCGTGCATCGACATCTGATTCGCGAGCTGTTCACGATTCGCCGCAACAAGGAAGCGCTGCTGCGCTCCCGCGATGCCCACGTGATCGCCGGCACCTGGACGCTGCCATTCGCCTTTGTGCTCGCGTTCACCGGCAGTTTCTTCAGCTTCGCCACCAGCCTGGGCCTGCCCGCCATGGCGATGGTCGTGTTCGGCGGCGATCAGGAGCGAGCGATTGCCGAGGTTTTCGGTGAACCGCCGGCCACCGATGAAACACCGGCGCCGGTCGCGAATTTCGATGCTGTGATCGCCGATGCAACCGCACGGACCGGGGCCAGACCGAACTTCATCGCCGGCAGTTTCTACGGCCGGGCCGATTCGCAGATGCGGGCATTCACCCCCGCCGAGGAAGGCGATCTGACCGGGCGTTCGCCGGTTTATTCGGGCGTCACGGGCGAGTTTCTCTACGACAAGCCGGTTCTGGTGGGCCAAAGCCCTTCGGCTGGCAATGCGGTCGCCGCGTTGATGGCACCACTGCATTTCGGCAATTTCGCCGGCATCGTCTCCAAGGCAGTCTGGTTTGCGCTCGGCTTTGCCGGGGCCTACGTCGCCCTCACCGGTATGCTGCTGTGGACCAATCGCCGCGCCGATCAACGGGCCTGGCAGCGCATGGGTCGAATCGTCCACTGGATGGGATATGGCCTGCCCCTGACGATGGCGATGACGCCCTACGGCACCTTCGCCGGCCGCTGGTTCGGCTGGCCACTCGAAACCGCTCAGTGGACCGCTTTCGGCCTGGCGGCACTGGCGGCACTGATCGTGGCGCTGGGCGCACGCACGGCCGCCCGCGCACGTGACCTGCTGGTCGCGACCACCGGCTTCGCCCTGCTGGGGGTGCCGCTGGTTCGTTACGCAACAGGTGGTCCGGGCTGGCTCGGTGCCTGGTCAGATGGATTGATGACCGTGATCGCCGGCGACCTGATCATGATGCTCGGCGGCGTGATCTGCCTGGGGTTATGGCGGTTCGGCGCTGGCACCTCCGCCGAACAAGCCGGTCAGGCTAACAGCCGTCCCGGCCGTTCGAATCCGCAGGTCACCGCATGAGCGTCGCTCTGTTCGCCGCGCTGCTCAGCGCGCTGCCGCTCACCTGGCTGGCCTGGCGCGACCCGAAGCGCATGCGGGTTTCAGGGCGACGGGACCGCGCACCATTATCGAGCCGTATCCGTGGCCTGCTAACGCTTTGCGTGCTGGTGCCGGGTGGCGTGCTGGCGTTCTACAGCGCCGCTGCCGTGCTGATCTGGCTGGGCGCTGTCACGACGGTGGGTTGGGCGATTTCCGAGGGCTTGGCCCCGCGCCGCTAAGGACCTCGCTCAGGCACCCTCCAGTTCGGCAAACAGAAACGCCCGCGCCTTGGTCCAGTCTCGCCGCACCGTGCGTTCGTTGACCTCAAGAATCTCCGCGGTCTCCTGCTCCGAGTAGCCGGCAAAGTAACGACACTCCACCACCCGTGCGAGCCGAGCGCTGTGCTGCGCCAGACGGTTCAAGGCAGCATCAATCCCCAGCGTGAGATTCGGGTCGTCGTGAGCGCCGGGCACGATATCGGCCATCCCGGTCTTGTCCAGTGACATGGGCACGTCACCCGACCCGCGCTTTTCCGCCAGCCGCGCCCGTGCCTCATCGACCAGCACCTGGCGCATGGCCGCCGCTGCAGTTCTCAAGAAATGCTGGCGCGACTGCCACAGATCGGAGCGCATTAATTTGAGATAACTCTCATTGACGAGCGCCGTGGTATCCACGCCGCCGCCTACGCGCCGTCGCTGTTTTCGCGCCTCTTGCCGAAGCTGCTCATACAACGCTGCGTACAGCTTGTCGGTCCCCGCCGCCGTCAGTTCGCCTGTGTTGTGCACCGCGCTGTGTCCCCGATCACGTTTCCCGCCCCAGCCATACGCTAACGTTCCGCCGAGGGCGTGTGAAGCCGGATCTTCGAATTTTCTCCAAAATTCAAAATGATCGAACAAGGCGTGCACGGGGTTAGCGGGGTAGAACAGGAAGAACCAGATGGCCCAGTCAGCGGCAACGCGCCGTCGGTTTCGGCCGGGCGACGTCTTGATCAGCACGTCAGACGACGACTCCGATGCCTACATTATTGAGCGTGGCGAAGTCGGCGTATGGCGCGAAACCGACGCCGGCCGCACGCTGATCGCGCGGCTGGGCGAAGGCCAGATGGTTGGCGAACTGTCGTTAATCGACGGCGAAGGTCGCACGGCAACCGTCACCGCGCTCACCGAATGCACTGCCCGTGTGGTGACAACCGAAGATCTGACCAATCAACTGGAAGGCGTGCATCCGATCATCCACACCTTGATCGACGCCCTGCTTGAACGCATTCGCGCCAATGATCGCGATGCCCGCGGGTTCACGTTGCCCGGCTTGCCACAGCGCAGCGAACCGATGGTATCCAGCTTCGATGCCGCCATCACCACCGGCGCGCTCCAGCTGGTGCATGAGCCGGTGATGTCAGCCGATTTCTCGACCGTCGAACAACTGCGCGCGACCGTGGCCTGGACCAGCAGCGGCGAAGGACGCGCCCCCGCCTCCGAGCTGCTGAAGACGGAACCGGCCGGCCGGACCTTGGCCGAGGTGACGAGTTGGTATCTGTTGCGCGCCACGGCAGATCTCGCCGCGCTACGACAGCGGGCCGGCGCCGCCCACGTCGCGGTCGCGCTCAGCGAGCATCAGTTGCTGGGCGATGGGTTGGTCGACGATGTCTTTGGTGCCATTTCCAACGCCTGTATCGCACCAGATGCGCTCACCCTGGAGCTGCACGAGGCCGACTTGCCGGAGCCGGGTTCACGCATGGCCGAGCGTCTGGGCCGTTGCGTGCAAGGCGGCGTGAAGCTGGCCGTGCGCCACTTCGGGGCAAGGCTGGCGCCGATCCAGCGCCTGGTCGATCTTCCGATCAGCCGGGTTCTGGTCGACCCGAACATGCTGCGTGATGCCGACCATGCGGAGCAGATGCTGCGCGCGCTGGTCGCCATTACCCATCAGGCCGGAATCACGCTAATCGCCCAGGACTTACAGACCGATGAGCAGATCGACCGTGCCCGCCGCGCCGGGATCACGCTTTTCCACCGCAAGCGGCCGTTGTTTAGCGATGACGCCGGGATTCGCTCGGTCCGCTCATCACTGGATGTGACACCCGAAGACGGGCTGGTGGTCGATGGTGTGGCCGATCAGCCGTCCTCGCTGGCCGGCTGAATCTTCACCAGCAACTGCCGATTGGCAACCTGATCGCCCCCGGCAGCCTCCACTGATTCCACCTGACCGGCCACCGGCGTCTTGAGCTGAAATTCCATCTTCATCGCTTCCAGCACGGCGACGGTCTGCCCCGCTTCGACGGCCTCGCCGGCCGCCACCCGAACCTCAAGCAAGCGCCCATCGCTGGTCGCGAGAATGCGACCATCGGCGCCCGGCGCAACGGCCTGTGCGGGTTCCAGGGTGACGTCGCGGAAGCAGAAGCTTCGGTCCTGCGCGGTCAGCCACAGATCATCGCCAGCGCGCGTGTAGTCGATGCGTGCGGCCACGCCGTCCATCTGCAATCGGGTGTAACCGTCACCGGAACCCTCCACGACGAATTCGTGCGCCTCGCCGTCCAAGGTGATGACGTAATGCCGCGCTGAATCGTGGACCAGCGTCACGGCCTGGCGTTCCTCACCCCAGGCGACGGTCATGCCGATCGTGCCGCCGGGCGCGCTGTGCCAATCCGATAGCTCGGCCGGCAACGCGGCCTGCTGCGCCAGACTGGCGCCGTCAGACCGGTAGATGGCCAGTGCCGCCAGCGCGTATTGCAGCGGCCCAGGGACACGCGCAGCAAGCTGCGCTTCGTCGAAATGGGCCGGCATGTACCCCGTATGGAAATCACCCGCCGCGAAATCCGGCTCGTCCAGAATGTCCTTGAGCAGATCGAGGTTGGAAACGACGCCATGCAAGCGGGTGTTGCTCAGCGCACGCGCGAGACGGCTGCGCGCCGATTCGCGGTCATGCCCGAAGGCGATGATCTTCGCCACCATCGAGTCGTAGTAGGGACTGATCTCACCATCGGCGAGCAGGCCATGATCCACCCGCAAGCCCTCGCCTTCGGGAATCACCCAGGCCTGGATCGGGCCGGTCTGCGGCACGTAGCCGGTGCGCGGATCTTCCGCGCAAAGGCGCACCTCGATGGCATGACCGGTCTGCCGGATCTCGGATTGCTGCAGCGGAATGGGATCGCCCTGGGCGATACGTAGCTGCCAGTCCACCAGATCGATACCGGTCACCAGCTCGGTGACCGGGTGTTCGACCTGCAGCCGGGTGTTCATCTCCAGAAAATAGAACTCACCGTCCGCCCCGAGCAGGAACTCGACCGTGCCGGCGCCGACATAATCGATGGACTGTGCGGCGGCAACAGCGGCCGCACCCATCTTCGCCCGCAACTCGGCGTCCACCACCGGCGATGGCGATTCTTCGACGATTTTCTGGTTGCGACGCTGCACCGAACAATCGCGTTCGCCCAGATGCACCACGGTGCCGTGGCTGTCTCCGAACACCTGGATCTCGACATGGCGGGCACCGACGACGGCTTTCTCCAGAATGAGCTCACCATTGCCGAAGGCATTTTCAGCCTCGCTGCGTGCCGAGCGAATCATCTCGCCCAGCTGGGCGGCGTCTTCGCACAGCCGCATGCCCCGGCCACCGCCACCGGCTGCAGCCTTGATCATGACGGGCACGCCGATCTTCTGCGCCTCGTCGGTGAGTACGGCATCGTCCTGGTCGCCACCCTCGTAACCCGGCACGCACGGCACGTTGGCATCGATCATTTTGATCTTGGCCTGGCGCTTGTTGCCCATCAGCGTGATCGCGTCGGGCGACGGGCCGATGAAGCGGAGTCCGGCGTCGGCACAGGCCTGAGCAAAGCCGGCGTTCTCGGCGAGAAAACCGTAGCCGGGGTGAATGGCGTCAGCCCCCGAGCGGCGCGCCGCTTCGATGATCTTGTCGATCACCAGATAGGATTCGCCCACCGGGGCGGGGCCCAGGCGCACGGCTTCGTCCGCCAAGGTCACGTGTCGTGCTAGCCGGTCGGCGTCGGAGTAAACCGCCACGGTCCGGTACCCGGCGCCGCGCGCGCCCTGAATGACCCGACAGGCGATCTCGCCGCGGTTGGCTACCAACACCTTTGTAAAACGTCCCATGCTGCTTCCTTGTCTCCTGACGCGCCCCGCGGTTGGCAGGCCGACGTTGTTGCCGTATTCAGTCGGGCGTAGCCCAGTTCGGCAGTCTTTTTTCGATGAAGGCCATCGTGCCCTCGGTCCCCTCATCGCTGCGCAGACACTCGGCAAAATCTCGCGCTGCGTCGTCCAGCAAATCTTCGGGATTGGCCTGTGATACGCCGAGCATGATCCGTTTGGTCACCGCATTGGCCTTGGGCGCACAACGCCGGATCTGCTCGACAACCTCTGCCAGCCGCTTGTCCACGGCGGCCGTCTCCGCCTCGACAAAATGCACCAGCCCGAGGCGTTCGGCCTCCTCACCATTGAAGCGTCCACCGCATACGCCCAGCCGCCGCGCCTGGGTGAGCCCGATCCGCTCGACCACGAATGGCGCGATCTGCGCCGGTGGCAGGCCCAGCCCGGTTTCCGGCAAACCAAACTTGGCATCGCTGACTGCGATGGCCACATCGCTGACGCAGCAAAGACCAAAGCCCCCGCCCAACACCGCGCCTTCGAGGATCGCGATCACCGCCTGCGGCGCAGCATTGACCTTGCGCAGCATGGTGCCAAAGGCGCGCGAATAGTCGATCACCGCATCGGAATGCTGCGTCCGAGGCGACTGGCGTGCGCTCGCCATGTCCTTGATGTCACCGCCGGCGCAAAAATTGCCGCCGGTGCCACGCAACACCACCGTGCGGATACCACGCGCGTCCGCGATGGCGTCAAACACGTTGCAGATGTCGGTGAGCAAGCCAAGCGACATCGCATTGCGGGCCTGGGGCCGGTTGAAGGTGAAATGCAGCACACCGGCGCTGATCTCGACCAGCGCGTTGGGTGTGTCGGGTAGCTCTGCCATCGTTCGCTCCGTCACTTGCGTTTTCCGGCGGCCAGTCCGAGGCGCTTCGAGATGATCTGGAGCATGACCTCGTCGGCACCACCGCCGATGGAATGCAGGCGCAGGTCGCGATAGAACTGCGCGACCGTGGATTCCCACATGAAGCCCTGCCCGCCCCAGAACTGCAGCGAGGCATCGCAGACCTCACGCGCCACCCGCGCGCTCTTGAGCTTGGCCATGGAGGCCAGCAAGGTCACGTCCTCGCCTTCGATCAGGGCGCCGACAGCCTTGTCGATGATGCCGCGCACGGCCTCGATCTCGGTGGCCAGTTCGGCAATGCGGAACTGCACATACTGGTTGTCCAGCACGGCCTGGCCGAAGGCCTTGCGGCCACGCGTGTATTCGATGGTGTCGTCCAGCACGCGATCCATCGCCTTGAGGATGCTCGCCGACAGGAACAACCGTTCTTCCTGAAACTGCATCATCTGGTAGACGAAGCCCTTGCCTTCCTCGCCGATCAGGTGGTTCGCGGGCACGCGCACTTCATCAAAAAAGATAATCGCGGTATCCGAGCTGCGCTGGCCAAGCTTGTCCAGCTTGGTCTGACGGTCGACGCCCTGGGCATCCAGCGGGACGACGATCAGCGACTTGTTGCCGTGCCGGCTGTTCGGGTCGGCATCACCGGTGTTGACCAGCGTGCAGGCCCAGTCCGCCTGGGTGCCATTGGTGATCCATTGCTTGGAGCCCGAGATCACGTAGTCACCACCGTCGCGACGGGCCGTGGTCTTGATGCCTGCCACGTCGGAGCCGGCGCCGGGTTCGCTGACGGCGATGGCCGCCACATGGTCCCCGGCGATGGCGGGCTTGAGGAAATTGTCTTTGAGATAGTCGGAACCAAACCGCGCCAGCGCTGGCGTGGCCATGTCCGTCTGCACGCCGATCGCCATCGGGATGCCACCACAGGTACAGGCACCCAGCGCTTCGGCAAACTCCATCTGGTAGCTGTAGTCCAGTCCCATGCCGCCGACCGCTTCCGGCTTGTGAATGCCGAGAATGCCCAGATCACCCATCTTCTTGAAAACTTCGTGTGCGGGAAACACGCCGTCGCGCTCCCATTGCTCCACGTGCGGGTTGATCTCGTCGACCACAAAGCGTTCGACGGTGCGGTAGATCTCCTGGTGTTCGTGTGTCCGTTGCATGCTGTCTCCGCGCTAAGCGCTAACTGGGGATCCGGAGCGACCTAAAGCCGCGCCACACCGAAACTGTTGGGCGCCACATCACGGGCCTTGGCGTCCTGGCATATCGCCAGCGTGAATCCGAGCACGCGGCGAGTGTCCCGCGGGTCGATCAGGCCGTCATCGAACAGGCGGGCCGTGGCGGCCAGGGCATCGGCTTCCTTGTTGAACAGGCCGACCAGATTGGACTCGGCCTTGGCGGCCTGCTCGTCCGAGAACTCCACCCCGGCTGCTTGCGCCTTGGCCTTGTTGATGATGGTCATGACCTTGGCCGCCTGCTCGCCGCCCATGACCGCCGTCCTGGAGTTAGGCCAGGCGAAGATGAAGTCCGGATCGAAGCCGCGGCCGCACATGCCGTAGTTGCCGGCGCCGAAACTGCCACCCATGACGATGGTGATACGCGGTACGGATGCATTGGCGACCGCCTGCACCATCTTTGAGCCGTGCTTGACGATGCCGCCCTGCTCCGACTCGGTCCCGACCATGTAGCCCGTGGTGTTCATCAGGTAGACCAGCGGTGTCTGGGTCTGCACACAAAGCTGCATGAACTGCGCAGCCTTGGTCGCGCCCTTGGTCGTGATCGGCCCGTTATTGCTGATGATGCCGACCGGCTGACCGTAAATGCTCGCGCGGCCACAGATCGTCTGTTGATCGAACTCCGACTTGTATTCGAGAAATTCGCTGCCATCGACCACGCGGGCGATCACCTCGCGGCAATCGTAAGGCCGTCGGTAATCGGCCGGCACCACACCGACCAGCTCCTCGGCGGGATAGCGCGGCGCCCCAAAGGCCTTGAGTGCAGGCTTTGGCGCGGTCGTGTTCCAGCCTAGCTTGGCGACGACTTCACGGGCCAGGCGGATGCCGTCGGCATCGTCCTCGGCAATGAACTCCGAAGTCCCGGCGACTTGGCAATGCATCTCGGCCCCGCCCAGGTCTTCATCCTCGGCGATCTCGCCGGTGGCCGCACGCAGCAGCGGCGGACCGGCCAGGAAGACCTTGGCCTTCTTGCGCACCATGATCACGTGATCTGACAAACCCGGCATGTAGGCACCACCTGCCGTGGATGAGCCATGCACGACCGTGACCTGCGGAATACCGGCTGCGGACAGCCGCGCCTGATTCGCGAAGGTCTTGCCACCCGGAATGAACACCTCGGCCTGATACAGCAGGTTCGCACCGCCGGATTCGATCAGCGAGATGACCGGCAGCTTCTGCTTGAGCGCGATCTCCTGGATGCGCAGCGTCTTCTGCACGCCGAAAGGCGTCATCGTCCCGCCCTTCACCGCCGAATTGGAGGCCGAGATCATGCAGCGCACACCGGAGACGTAGCCGATGCCGATGATGGAATTGCCACCGGCGAGCGACCCATCCTTGTCGTCGTGGTGCTTGTAACCGCACAGGGTCGATAGCTCCAGAAACGGTGACCCGCGATCCAGCAGCAAATGAACGCGCTCGCGCGGCAGCAGCTGACCACGGCCGTGGAATTTTTCGCGCTTGGACTCCTCGGTCGCGTGGACCTTGGCCTCGACATCACGAAAACGCTGCACCTCCGCGAGCATGTCCTCGCGGTTCTTCTGGAAGTCAGCCGATGCAGGGCTGATCTTCGTCTCTATGGCAGGCATGCTGTCTCCTCATACCTTGGTTCATGTCCACTGAACCTGACGATCCAGCGGTTTGATCATCTTGTTCGGATGACGAACGCACGCGCCACCCTGGCGGGCAGGTTCTGCGCCTACCCGTGCTCGCCGGCCACCGCCTTGGGGGGCTTGTAGCGATGAAATCCCTGGTAGGGCTTGGACCTGTCATGGTCGGGCAGCGGAAACAGGCTGGCGTTCAGGCTGGCCGCACCATCAATCTTCAGACAGGTTCCGGAAATAAAGGCCGCGCCTTCCGACAGAAGAAAACAAATGCCGGAACTCACCTCGGCCTCGGTGGACATCCGCTTGAGCGGCACCAGATCCGTCATCATCGGAATCACTTGCTTGGAGAACGACGGGTCGTAGCTATCCATGCCGCTGGACGCCACCCAGCCCGGTGCCACCGCGTTCACACGCACACCGAACTGGGCCCATTCGACAGCGAGCGTCTCGGTGAGATTGACCATGCCGGCCCGCGCCGCACCGGAGTGCGCCATGCCCGGCATGCCGCCCCACATGTCGGCGACGAGGTTCACGATCGCCCCGCCGCCGTTTCGCATGGATTGCAGCAAGACCTCACGGGCCACCAGAAAGCCCCCGGTGAGGTTGTTGCGAACCACGGCGTCGAAGCCGTTCTTGCTGATCATCATCGCCGGACTGGGAAACTGCCCCCCGGCATTGTTGACCAGGCCGTGGATCGCGCCCCGCGCCGTCACGATGGCCTGGATGGCCGCCTTGACGGCGTCATCGTCGCGGATATCGAAGGCCTGGGCGCTGGCTGCGCCGCCGTCGTCGATGATCTCGCCGACGACGGTATCCAGCTTGCTCTGCGTGCGCCCGGTCACGACGACATGAGCGCCCAGCGCCGCCAACTCATGCGCGGTGCAACGCCCGATGCCGGAGCCGCCACCGGTGACGACGACGGTCTGACCAGCGAACAGATCGGGTTTCAGGACCGAGGCGTAACTCACCGCACGCGTCTCCGCCAATAAGATGTCATGTGAAATCGTCCGACTGCGGGTGGTCAGGGCGACCACCCGCAGCCGTCAGCCCTCTAGAGCTTGGACTCAAGCTCAGGAATCACCTCGAACAGGTCGCCGACAAGACCGATGTCCGCAACCTCGAAGATCGAGGCTTCTTCGTCCTTGTTCACCGCAACGATGCAACCGGCGTCCTTGATGCCCGCCAGATGCTGGATCGCACCGGAAATGCCAAAGCACATGTACAGCTCGGGCGCGATGACCTTGCCGGTCTGGCCGACCTGCATGTCGTTGGGACAGAACCCGGAGTCCACCGCGGCGCGGGACGCACCCACACCGGCGCCGATCTTGTCGGCCATGCGGTAGATGATCTCGAAGTTCTCTTCGCTGCCCACACCACGGCCACCAGAGACGACCTTGG
>NZ_CAXRDQ010000076.1:0-21732 GCF_964229365.1 Abyssibacter sp.
GCTGAACCTGGAGATGGCGGTCACCGACGAGATGGTGGCCGTGGCCGAGCGCCTGCGTCCGTCAGATTGCTGCCTGGTACCGGAGCGGCGCGAGGAGCTGACCACCGAGGGCGGTCTGGACGTGGCTGGGCAGGTCGACCGCGTGCGCGCCGCCGTCGCTCGGCTGGGTGATGTCGGCGTGCGGGTGTCGCTGTTCATCGACCCGGACCCAGGCCAACTGGAGGCCGCCTTGGCGGTGGGCGCGCCGGCGGTGGAAATTCACACCGGCGAGTACGCTGACCACCCGGAACGCATGGATGAACTGGCGGCACAAGTCCGACGGTTCGCCGGCGACGCGGCCGCTGCCGGGCTGGAAGTGCATGCCGGCCACGGTTTGCATCTGGATAACGTCGGACCGATTGCGGCCATCGGTGACATCGTCGAACTGAACATTGGCCACTTTCTGGTCGCGCGCGCGCTATTCGTGGGCTTGCCGGCGGCCGTCAGCGAAATGAAGCAGCGCATGGTGGCCGCGCGAGGCTGACCCGCTGATTTTGAGGCGGGCCGGCTCAGGACTCCAGCTTGTCCAGATACGCGTCGACCTGCGCGAACAGGGTTTCACGCAGCGGTTCGAGTTCGGACCAGACGATGTCGTCCCCTTCATCGCCCAGGCGTTGCTCCAGGCGCCGGCAGACTTCGCGCATGGCGTGCAGCTTGTAGAAGGCGGCCGTGCCGTGGAGTTGATGGGTGGCGTCGTAGGCCTGCTGCCGGTCGCCCGCCCGCCACGCATCACGGATCTGCTCGACCTGCAAGGGCAGTTCCTCGCGTAGCATTTCGCGCAGTTCAGGGTCATCGGTGAGCGGCGCGTCGCCGGATTCGACCGGCTCGGTCAGCCGCAGCATGTGCCGGATCAACACCCGGTCATCGGCGCCTTTTTCCAACACGCTGTCGGCACCCGCCTCCAGCCACTGCCTGCGCAGCTCGGGCGCGACGCTCGCGCTCAGGCCGATGATCAGCAGGCCATCGCCGTTGGGGAGTGCGCGTAGCGCCTGCGTGGTCTCGACCCCATCACGGCCCGGCATGCGGTGGTCGACCAGCACGACACTGGGTGCCTCCCGTTCGGCCAGCGCCAGGCCAGCATCTGCACCGTCGGCTTCCAGCGCCTGCGCGCCATTGTCTCGCAGGGTCCGGGCAAGCAGGCGCCGATTGGTGACGTTGTTCTCGATGATCAGCGCACTGACCCCCTCCAGTGGCTGCCGATCGCTTTGGCGGCGGTAGTCCAGCGCCTGGACCAACTCCCGATAGAGCAATTCCCTGTCGGTGGTCTTCGGTAGTGCCGCGCTGGCGCCGGCATCGCGAAGCACCGACAGCACTTGATGATCCAGGCTGGTGACCAGCACGACGATGGGCACATGACAGCGGTGACCCGCGCGGAGCAGGGCGTGCAGCCAGTCCGCATTGGCTTGGGCGGCGACAATGCCAACGCAGACCAGTTCCGGCATGGGCGCCGCGGATCGGATTTGCGCTGTGGCGACCTCGGGATCGGCGTACTCGGTGAGTTCGGCGTTCCAGTAGTCCAGGCAGTGCCGCATCGCCAGACGGGCCGTGGCATGGGCATCCACCAGCCAGACGTGGCGGTGGCTCAGGCCGGTCCAGGCCATGGGGTGTTCTGGGCGGTGACCCTGTTTGCCGATGTGCATCACCGCTTCAAACACCGAGCCCTGGCCTTCGGTGCTGTCGAATTCGATGTGACCCTGCATCATCCGGGCGATCTGGCGGGAAATGCTCAAGCCCAGCCCGGTGCCGGGTTGCATGGTGGTTGCCCCGTGTTCGGCGCGATTGAAGGCATGAAACAGGCGCTGTTTTTGCGCGTCGGGAATGCCGATTCCCGTGTCGGCCACCTGAAAGCCGAGCACGACCTGCTCGCCACGATCTTCTCGGACCATGACGCGTAGCACCACATCACCGGCTTGCGTGAACTTGATGGCATTGGACAGCAGATTCGTCAGCACCTGCTGCAGACGCGCGGCGTCACCTCGCAACCTGCGCGGCACATCGTGGTAGATGATGTGCACCAGCTCCAGATCCTTTTCATAGGCCAGCGGCGCCAACAGGTTGACCGTGTCCTCGACGGTATCGAGCAGGTTGAATGCGACCTCGTTCAAGGTGAGCTTGCCGGCCTCGATCCGGCCCCATTCCAGCCAGTCGTTGATCAATGTGAGCAGCGATTGCACGGAGCGTTTGACCTGCATCATGGACTCGGACGTGGCCGCGTCGGGTTGCTGGCGCAGTATCAGATCCGCCTGCCCGAGGATCGAGATCAAAGGGGTCCGTAGTTCGTGTGACAGGCCGGATAGCAATTCGCGTCGCGAGTCTGCCAGCGTCACCGCGCTATCGCGCTCGTTCTCGACCTCGCGCACGCGCCGCCGCATGCGACTCAAATCCTCGTGTAGCTTGTCGGTGGCCTGCAGCACATGGGTGCGCAAGTGCTCGCGGCTATAACGCAGACGCTCGCTGAGCAGGCGGATGGAGCCGGCAGCATCGGCGAAGGGCGGTGGCAGGCGGGTGATCGGGTGGGACTCATCGCCGCGAACCAGCTGGCGTATGGCCGCTTCCAGAGCGTGCGCTGGTCGGCTCAGTCGAACACGCACGAGAATCAATACCGCCAATGCCAGCAGCCCGATGCCCAGACTCAGGCCCATCAACTGCCGGAACCGCTTGACGAAGCGGGGATCGGCGGCCGGCTCGGCCAGCCCGATTTCCAGCAGATACGGGGCCCCTTCCTGTGCGTCCGGTGCCACGACTCGGCGTACGCTGGGGCCGGGATCCATGCCACCTAGCGCGCGCAGCAACCAGCCAGTGAGGCCGGAGACCGGCTCGAATTCCGGCGCGGCCCAAGTGCCGAGCAGGCGTTCCCGCGTATCGAGCAACGACAGGTAGCGAATGCCGACAAGACCGTCTGCAAGCCGGCCAAGCTCGATTGCGCTGGCGGTCGATCCGTCGGCGGCGGCGCTCTCATAAGCCAGGCTGGGGGTCACCGCACCCATTTGCAGCTGCGCGAACTCGTAGTCCGCGATTTGGCCTTGCAGCAGGGCAAAGCTCATCGCCAGCCAGACGATGACTACCGGCGACGTGATGGCGCCAAACCCGATTCGTGTGTGCACCCCCTCATGCATGCAGCCAGTATGACGGATACCTGCGGTGTTGAAACGCCGGGCGCGGGCATGCCGACCGCCGCCGGGCCCCGAGCGCCGTCAAGCGTGGGAGCATTCGGTAGAATCCCGCGCCATGATGCTACCCACACTAGACGCCACGATCGGCAACACGCCGCTGGTCCGGATTCAGCGCCTCGATGCGCACCTGCGCGACCGCGGCAATCGCATTCTTGCCAAGCTGGAGGGCAACAACCCGTCCGGCTCGGTGAAGGACCGGCCGGCGCTGAGCATGTTTCGCTACGCCGAGGAGCGCGGCGAGATCGCGCCCGGCGACACGCTGATCGAGGCTACGAGCGGCAACACGGGCATTGCCCTTGCGATGGTCGCGGCGATGCGCGGCTATCGCATGGTGCTGGTCATGCCGGAGAACGCCAGCGCCGAACGCACCGCAACGATGAAGGCCTTCGGCGCCGAGATCGTCCACGTGACACGGGCGCAAGGCATGGAGGGTGCGCGCGATCTCGCTACGCAGATGGAGCAGGACGGCCGCGGCAAGGTCCTCAACCAATTCGCCAATCCGGATAACCCGCGCGCGCACTACGAAGGCACCGGCCCGGAGTTGTGGACGGCGACAGACGGTGGCATCACCCATCTCGTGTCGTCCATGGGCACCACCGGGACGATCATGGGCTGCTCGCGCTACCTCAAAGAGCGCAATCCTGACGTTCAGATCGTCGGTGTTCAGCCGGAGGGCGAATCCAGCATTCCCGGCATTCGCCGCTGGCCCACGGCGTACCTGCCGGCAATTTTCGAACCCGGCCGCGTCGACAGGACGATGGATGTCGCCGCCGGCGACGCCGAAACCATGACCCGACGCCTGGCCGCGGATGAGGGGATTTTCGCGGGCGTTTCCTCTGGTGGCGCGATGCATGTCGCGTTGCAGCTGGCTGCCGAACTGGAGAACGCCACGATCGTCAGCATCGTCTGCGATCGTGGTGATCGCTACCTGTCCACCGGCGTTTACGGCCCGGTCGAATGAGCCGACGCAACCGACGACGCGTGCCGGCCGGCCCGTTCGAAACCCGCATTACCGCGCTGGCAAATGATGGGCGCGGCGTTGGTCGGACCCCGGCCGGAGAGGCGGAGCCGGACTCGGGCAAGGTCGTGTTCATCGACGGCGCCCTGCCGGGCGAAACAGTGCGCTACCTGCGCACACGCAATCGCTCCGATTTTGCCGAAGGTCGACTGGAGGCGGTGCTGGAGCCATCGCAGGATCGCGTCGAGCCGCCGTGTACGCATGCCGGATACTGCGGAGGCTGCAAGTTGCAGCACCTGGATTCCGCGGCCCAGCTCCGTGAAAAGCAGGCTCAGCTCATCGACGCCCTGCAGCGCATCGGCAAGCTGACACCGCAACAGATTCTGCCGCCGCTGCAGGGGCCGTCGCTGGGCTACCGCCGTCGTGCGCGCCTGTCGGTGCGGGACGTGCCGGCCAAAGGCCGCGTGCTGGTGGGCTTTCGCGAGCGTGACAAGCCCTATGTGGCCGACATTGAGACCTGCGCGGTGCTCGTGCCCGAGATCGGTGCGCGCCTGCCGGAACTCTCCGAGGCGCTGGGCAAGCTGAGCATCCGCGATCAGATACCGCAGATCGAAGTCGCGGTTGGCGACTCCGGCATGGCGCTGACGATTCGTTGCCTGCAGCCGCCGAACGAGGTCGACCGGTCGCATCTGGCTGACCTGGAGCGCTTGTTCGACGCGCAGGTCTTCCTGCAGACAGGCGGGCTGGATTCCATCGAGCCGTTGGATGGGCCGGCGCGCACGCTGGCCTACCGGCTGGACGACGAGGACGTCGAGGTCGTGTTCGAGCCACTGGACTTCGTCCAGGTCAATGGCGTGGTGAACCGGGGCCTGGTTGCCCAGGCAATCGCCGCGCTGGCGCCGCAGCCCGGTGATCGCGTGCTGGAACTGTTCGCCGGTCTGGGCAACTTCACCCTGCCGCTGGCGCGCCGTGGGGTGCATATCCACGCCGTTGAGGGCGATGCCGGCCTGGTGGCGCGCGCGCGGAATAATGCGGTCGCGCAGGGGTTGGACGGAGCGATTTCCACCGAGGTCGCGGATCTGTTTGGCGATTCGGCGGAATGGACGTGGCCGGGTCAGGCCTACGATCTTGCGCTGCTCGATCCGCCGCGGGCCGGTGCCGCGGAATGCCTAGCCGCGGTGGCGACATCCGGCGTGCGGCGCATCGTCTATGTGTCCTGCCATCCGGCGACGCTGGCTCGTGACGCCCGGCGGCTTGTCCAGGAATTCGGCTTCACCTGCACCGCGGCCGGGGTGATCGATATGTTCCCGCATACGGCACATGTGGAGTCCATGGCGGTGTTCAGCCGTGGCGATTGAAATCGAGCGCAAGTTTCTGGTGACGAGCGACGCGTGGCGGGATGAGGTCTCGCGCAGCGCACGGTTGGCCCAGGCCTATCTGACCGATGGTGGCCGCGCATCGGTGCGGGTGCGGATCGATGGCGATCACGCGAACCTGAATATCAAGCAGGCGGTGGCGGGCGCAACACGGCTGGAATTTGAATATCCGATCCCGCTGGAAGATGCCGAGACGCTGATGCGCACATTGGGCGGTACGCGCATCGAAAAGACGCGGCATTGGATACCGGCCGGTGATCTGTTGTGGGAAGTGGACGAATTCGCCGGCGACAATGCCGGACTCGTGGTCGCGGAGATCGAGCTGCCGACGGTGGACACGGCGTTCGAGCAGCCCGCCTGGCTGGGTGAGGAAGTCACCCACGATCTGCGTTACTACAATAACGAGCTGTCGCAACGGCCGTTTCGGCGGTGGCCATCCACATGACCATCAGCATTCGCATCGACCTCAGAACCCAGCTGCTGACCGTGCGCGATGGTGAGGCAGATGTTTGCTACCCCGTGTCGACCGGTCGCAACGGGCCGGGCGAACAGAGCGGCAGCGGCTGCACGCCCCGCGGTAGGCATCGCATCCGCGCCAAGATCGGCGCCGGCGCGCCGCATGGCGCCGTCTTTGTTGGGCGGCGCCCGACCGGCGAGGTTTATAGCGCCGCGCTGGCCGCCGCTTATCCGGAGCGCGACTGGATCCTGTCGCGCATCCTGTGGCTATGCGGCGAAGAGGCGGGACGAAACCGCGGCGGAGATGTCGACAGCATGCGGCGGTACATCTACATCCACGGCACGCCGGACACCGAGCCAATGCGCCAGCCGGCCTCACATGGCTGTGTACGCATGCGCAATAGCGACGTCATCGCCCTGTTTGATCGCGTGGACTGCGGCACGGGCGTGGAGATCATCGATTCATGAGTCTGATGATCGACATCGAAGGCTTCGAATTGACGGAAGAAGACCGCGAGTTGCTCAGTCACCCCAGCGTGACCGGCTTTATTCTGTTCGGTCGCAATGTGGAGTCGGTGGAGCAGGTTGCGGCCCTGACGCGTGCCATCCGTGCCTTGCGTCCGGAGTTGCTGATTGCCGTCGACTACGAGGGCGGCCGGGTGCAGCGCATCCGGGAGGGGGTGACCCGGATTCCGACGATGCGGAGCGTTGGCCTGGCGGCCGATGCCGAACAGCTTGCCGAAGACACCGGGCTGGTGGTGGGAGCGGAGCTTGCAGCGCTGGGTTTCGACCTGCCGTTCGCCCCGGTGGTCGATCTCGATCACGGTTGCAGCGGTGTGATTGGCGATCGTGCGCTGCACCGCGATCCACCACGGGTTGTCGCGCTGGCCGGTGCCTATATCCGCGGCCTGGGGCGCGCCGGCCTCAGTGCGACCGTCAAGCATTTTCCGGGGCATGGGGCGGTGATTCCCGACTCGCATGTCGAGCTGCCGGTGGACGAGCGCCCGATGGAGCAGATCGAGTCCGATGACCTGCAGCCATTCGCGCAGCTGATCCGCCTGGGCGTACCGTCAGTGATGACGGCGCATGTCGTCTACCGCGAGGTGGACGAGCGACCGGCAAGCTTCTCCACACATTGGGTGCAGCATTGGCTACGCGGACGGCTGGGGTTCGCCGGCTGCGTGGTCAGCGACGACCTGACCATGGGCGGTGCGGCGGCCATGGGCGGGCCGCGGCGCCGGGTGGAACTGGCGGCCGAGGCGGGTTGCGACCTGCTGCCGCTCTGCAATCATCGTCCGTCCGTGATCGATGTGCTGGAGGCCGGTCCACTGTCGATGCCGCAGGGCTTTGAAGCGCGGTTGCAAGCCTTGCATCGAATCACCGTGTCGCTCGACGCGAGCCAGGTGCAAGCAGCCCGGCAACGACTCTCCAAACTCCTGACTTAAGGAAACACCGATCTATTCACACCACCAAGACGGAGCCGGTTTTCCTGCAAGCCCAGGCGGAGTGAGCGCGGTTTGGTTATTCCAAATGAGCGAACGACCACGCAGGCTTGCGGGAAAATCGGCCCGTTCCATTCGGATTGCGCCTGAAAACAGGCCATGCGGCGTTAGTCGGCGCGTCCATGCGCCTCCCCCTGCGGGCCCGCCTTCGGCGGTGTCAATTCGCTCCCGGCGAATGGGTACTCGTCGCTTATTTGGAATGACCACACTTCACTTCTCGCGCCTTGCCTGGCCTGTTTTCAGGCGGCAACTTGGCGGCGGGAATAGATCAGTGTTGCCTTAATATGGAACTGACCCAAGTCTTCACAGACTTCATAAGTCTCTACCGCGATCGTGGATGGATCGGCCAGGTGGCCGGCATCGTCACCATTGTCGTGCTGGTGAATCTGCTCACGCGTCTGGTGTTGGCTCGCGCCCGCGCAGCTGCATCCAAATCTCGAACGGTTTGGGATAACGCCGTGTTGGACGCCATCGGTCGCCCACTGCGGTGGATGGTCTGGGTGGTGGGCATTGGCATGGCTGTGGAACTGGTGCCGGTCGAGGGCGCGCCGGGCCTGATTGAATGGCTGCCGGTGATGCGCAAGGTGCTCATCGTGGCCCTACTCACCTGGTTCCTGCTGCGCTTGGTGCGGGCGGTAGAAGACGGGCTGGATGAAATGCAGCCCTCGGTCGACCACACCACAGCCGACGCCATCGCCAAGCTGATTCGCATTGTTGTCATGGTCACAGCGGGTCTGGTCATTCTGCAAACGGTCGGTATCTCCATCTCCGGAGTACTGGCCTTCGGCGGAGTGGGGGGCATCGCGGTCGGCTTTGCCGCGCGTGACTTGCTGGCCAACCTGTTCGGCGGGCTGACGATTTACCTGGATCGTCCGTTCTCCGTCGGTGACTGGATTCGTTCGCCCGACCGCAACATCGAAGGTGTCGTCGAGCGGATCGGCTGGCGCTCGACGGTGGTCCGTCGTTTCGACAAGCGCCCGCTCTACGTGCCCAACAATGTGTTCTCGACGGTTGTTGTCGAGAACCCCTCGCGGATGACGAACCGGCGGATCTACGAAACCATTGGGCTGCGCTATGACGATGCACGGATGATCGGAACAATCACTGACACCGTGCGCGATTACCTGAATACACATCCGGCGATCGACCAGGAGCAGATTGTTCTGGTCAACTTCAATGCCTTTGGCGCCAGTTCGCTGGACTTCTTCATCTATTGTCTGACACGAACCACCGATTGGGCGGAGTACCACGCCATCAAGCATAAAATCTTGCTGCACATTGAGTCCATCATCGCCCGGCACGGTGCCGAGATCGCATTTCCGACGCAGACCCTGCATTGGGCATCCGAGCCCGGCATGCCTGCGGAGCAGCTCCCGCCGGCCAACGAGCCTGCCGGCCCGAGATCGACCGCATGAGCAATGATCGCGACCAAGCGATCGCCGCCCGTAAGACGGCCGATTGCGTGGTGGGCGCCGTTGCGATCGATCAGGCCTATCGACAGCTGGCGGCAAAGATCGAGGCAGCCGTGGGCGAGGCCGACCCGGTGATGCTGGTGGTCATGAACGGCGGCTTCGTGCCTGCGGCGCAAATTCTGATGCACCTGACAACAGCGTTCACGGTCGACTACCTGCACGCGACGCGATATCGCAATACGACCCAGGGCGGCGGGATCGAGTGGCGTGTCCGGCCCACCGCTGGGCTTTGCGGGCGTGAGGTGGTGATCATCGACGACATTCTCGACGAGGGCTACACGCTGGCGGCGATCCAGGACGCGCTCAGGGATAGCGGGGCCGCACGGGTGCGCACCGCCGTGCTGGCAGAAAAGCTGCACGATCGTCGTTGTCCGGATGTCGAGGTCGACTGGATCGGCGTGAGCGTGCCGGATCGCTACGTATTCGGCTGTGGCATGGACCTCTATGGCTACTACCGTCAGTTGCCGGCGATTTACGCGGTGGCCGAGGTATGAGGGCCGTAGGCATCATCGGCGGCACCGGTCTCAATGAGATTGATGGTGTGGACGTGGTCGAGAGACGTGAGCTGTCCACGCCTTGGGGCAGGCCATCGGCGCCGGCGCAGCGCCTGGCCTGGCCGGATGGCTCCGATTGTTGGTTTCTGCCGCGCCATGGCGACGGGCACACGATCGCACCGCATCGAATCAACTACCGCGCCAACATCGACGCCCTGCGTCTGCTGGGTGTTACGCATGTCGTGTCGGTGGCCGCGGTCGGGGGTATCGCGCCGGGCAATCGCCCCGGTGACCTGGCCCTCGTGGATGATCTGATCGACTACACCTGGGGGCGGGCGCATACCTTTGCCGATGGGGTGGCCGCTCCGCTGCGACACATCGAATTCGCGCCGCCGTTTGATCCGCAATGGCGGCAGGTGATCCTGAACGCCGCCGGCGAAGTCGGGGTGGCCATTGATCACCATGCCGTGCTCGGCGTCACCCAGGGACCCAGGCTGGAAACGGCAGCCGAAATCCGCCGGCTCGCGCACGATGGCTGCAGTCTTGTGGGGATGACCACCATGCCGGAGGCCGCGCTGGCGATGGAGGCCGGGTTGGCATACGCGACACTCGCGGTCGTGGTGAATCCGGCAGCGGGGACCGTCGATGGGTCGATCCACGCAGCCATCGAGGCGTCACTGGATATGGGCATGGCTCAGGTGCGAAGAATCCTGACGCATCTGGTCGCCGCCGACTGACCGTTCTTACGTCGCAACACGGCCCACGTATACTCGTTTTGTGCCTCTATCCGGGGGGCAATCGATGTTAGGGTTTTGCTGCAAATCTGATATCCAGTCAGGTGCTTGCAGCGATCAGGGTTCGCCGGAATGACAAAGAAAAATGGGGGCGTAAGCCGCCGCTCATCGACGGCCAAGGCCGCACCGGGCACAGCTGAAGAACTCGATGCAGGGCCGATAGAAACCAAGCCCAAAGCCGACGAAGTCGCTGATCGTGAGGGTGCCCCGACGGTTGCGCGAGAGGAGCCGCCGATGATTCTCGTCGGCATCGGCGCATCCGCCGGCGGACTGGAGGCGCTCAAGGAACTGCTCGCCGAGTTGCCGCAGAGCCGCAGTCTCAGCTATGTGATCGCCCAGCACCTCTCGCCGACCCATACCAGCTTGCTGCGCGAGTTGTTACGGCCCGGCACCGACTTGGCGGTTTGTGACCTGATCGACGGGCAGGCACCGGCGCCGAACACGATTTATGTAACCCCGCCAAACCACGATGTCCTGATGCGTGATGGCGTACTCCGACTGTCGACGCCGAAAGCCAGTGTCGGCCCGAAGCCCTCGGTGGATGCGTTCTTTCGCTCGCTCGCCGATTCGCTAGGTGAGAACACGGTCGGCATCATCCTGTCTGGTAGCGGCTCGGACGGTTCCGCAGGCATCCGTGCGATCAAGGCAGTGGGCGGCGTGACGATTGTTCAGGATCCCAGCACCGCGAAGTTCGACGGCATGCCACGTGCAGCGATCCAGACCGGCGCCGTGGACATGGTGATGGTGTCGCACAAGATGGGCGAGGCGCTGGAAGGGCTGGCCTCCACCCCTGCCGCATTGCGGCGAGCGTTGCCCGAAGATAACGACAACAATGCCTACGCGCGGATCTCGTCATCGGTTCGACGCGCGACCGGTTTTGACCTGAGCCACTACAAGCCGTCAACGATTAACCGCCGGATTCATCGGCGTATGGGCTTGCGCAAGAAAAACAGCATGGAGGACTACGCCGAACTCGTCCGCACCGAGTCGGAAGAAGCGGGACTGCTCGCTCGCGACGTGCTGATCTCGGTCACCTCGTTCTTCCGTGATCCGGATGCCTTCCAGGCGCTCTCGGAGTCGCTGAAGTCAGTGTGGGAAACCAAGCAGGCGGACGATGTGTTCCGTGTCTGGGTGCCCGGCTGTGCGACCGGTGAAGAGGCTTACACCATCGCGATTCTGTTGTCCGAGCTTTCGCGCCATCAGTCCGACACGCCGGAATACCTGATTTTTGCCACCGATCTTGATGAGGATGCGGTGACCTTTGCCCGTAACGGCGTCTTCCCTGAAACATCGGTTGAGGGCGTGCCGGACCAGTTGCGGAGCCGGTATTTCGAGCGGCAGGGGCGGACCTACCAGGTCAAGAAATTCCTGCGGCAAAGCATGGTGTTCGCGTCGCAGAACGTGGTCGAAGACCCTCCGTTCTCTCGGGTTGACCTGATCAGCTGTCGCAACCTGCTGATCTATTTCAATCGGGATATCCAGAAACGTGTGCTGCTGACCTTCCACTATGCAATGCGGGCGGGTGGCTTGTTGTTGCTGGGTAGTTCGGAATCCATCGAGCTGCATCGCGACCTGTTCACGACGCTCAACAAAAAGGCGCGGGTCTTTCAGCGCAAGGATGCTTCAACGCCCAACTATGTGCCGGTGATTCCCAGGCGGTTTGGCGACGAGAGCGTGGGTAGTGGTAGCGGCGATACCGAAGCTCCTGGGCGCCAGCGTCGTGGGCGGGATCTCAGTTCGCTGAGTCTGCGGTTCACGAACCTGCTGATCAACGAGTATTGCCCGCCAACCGTTGTCATCGACAATCAGGACAACACGGTGCATTTTTCCGGTGATCTGCACCCGTTCCTGAAGTTCCCACAAGGGCCGGCTGATCTGCGCATTTTCGATCTCGTCGCCGATCAGTTTCGTCCGGAACTCCGTGCGTTGCTGCATCGGTGCCGGCGAGAACGCACGGTCGCCAAGGGCACTGTTTTTCACATTGGCGAAGGGGCGGACAAGCGTCGGATCGTGCCGGTGGTCAGACCGATGATGGTCGACCAGCCGGATTACGTGGCCTTGTCGTTCGAAATCGCGGCCGTGCCGGCCACCGAAGTGCTGACGTTCGATGATAAGGATCAGCGGGACAACCTGATCATCGCGGAGCTGGAGCGGGAGTTGGCGAGTACCCGTCAGCACCTGCAGACCGTCGTCGAAGAGTTGGAAACATCCAACGAGGAATTGCAGTCGCAGAGTGAGGAATTGCAGTCCGCCAACGAGGAACTGCAATCGACCAACGAAGAGTTGCAGACCTCGAACGAAGAACTGCAATCGACGAACGAAGAGCTCATGACCGTCAATGATGAGCTTCAGAACAAGTCGGGCGAGCTGGAGGCGATGGCATCCGATCTCGCCAACGTGAAGAACAGCCTCGACTACCCCTTGCTCGTGCTCGATCGCCGCCTGCACGTCACGCATTACAACTCCGCCACTGAGCGCCAACTGGCTCAGGACCACCTCGAGCCGGGTGCGTCGGTGATCAGCGTGGACTGGAGCATCGACATGGAAGGCATGTTGCCGAAGTTCCGCCAGGTCATGAAAACCAGTGAGCCATTCGAGCGGCTGATCACGGCCGCCGGCCAGCGCTCCTACCAGATGCGGGCCGTCGCCTACATTCGATCCAACGGTGATATCGACGGTGTTGTGTTGACCTGGATCGACGTGACCGGGCAACGGGAAGCCGATCAGCGCGTGCTGCTTAGCGAGGCCAGACATCGTGCGTCATTTACGAGCAGCCCGATCGGGCAAGCGATTGTGGATCACGAATTCACCATGGGCGATGTCAACCAGGCGCTACGCGACATGGTGGACTCTCCCGCCCTCGTGGAAGAGGGTTCACCGCTGTCGAAACTGCTAGATGCCGATAGCTACACCGCCGTTCAGCGCGAGGCCGCGGATATTCGCGAGGCTCGCCAGCCCAGCGCACAGTTTGACGTGCAGTACCGCGGCCGGGCCGGCACCTGGCGCTGGGCGGAACTTGCGCTCGGCAGTATTCGCGAAACAGGCGACGAGGCGCGGTATGTCCTGCATCTGCGTGATGTGGACGAACGCAAACGGGACGAGATCCGTGTCGCCGACGAAAACCATCGGCTGGGATTGCTGCACGGGCTGTCAGCCCGTATCGCCAACCGTCAGCACACCCGCGACATTGTCGACGGGTTGCTGGAACTGCTTTCGTCGTCTTACTCGGACGTCAAGGTGTCCTTCGCCATGCTCGAGGGCCATAAGCTGGTGACCATCGCGCAGCTTCCCGAGTCCCAGAGTAAGTCCCCGAGAACGCTGGATGTGGATTCCGCTCCCGAGCTTCGTGACGCATTGCTATCCGGCGGCAAGGTGGTCGTGGCGCGCGCGCTGGATAGCGATACAGGCCCTTATGGCGGGCTCGGGAAACGGCTGACTCGCGACAAGGTGGCCGCCCGGGCCGATGTCACGATCCGCATCGACGCTGCTCAGGCGGGCGCGTTGACGCTGGAAGGACGTGGAGTGGGCGATCTCAGCACCCTTGATCTGGAGACGCTGAAAGCGGTCGGCGAACTCGCCACGGTGTCGCTACGAAGCGCCCATTCGCGCGAAGTCATGGAGACCGCGCTGAATGACCTGGCAGAGGAGAAGGAGCGCGCGGACGTTACCCTGGGCGCGATCGCTGATGCCGTGGTCCGCACCGACGCCGACGGGCTGATCACTTACGTGAACCCGATGGTGGAACGTCTGGTAGGCAAGCCCGACCAGGACTTGCTGAACAAGCCGGCGGAGAAGTTGTTCGACTTACGTCGTATCGAAGGGGAAAAGGGTGTCATCAGCCCGATACGGCAGGCGATGAAGACCGGTGCGCCCGTCGAGTACTTCGGCAATGAGTACTTTATTCAGCACCCGGATCGACGTCGCGTGTTCGCAGACATTTCCTGCAAACCGCTGGTGGGCGGGGAGTCCGAGGTGATTGGCGCGGTGGTTGTCATGCGGGATGTCACCGAGCAGCGCCTGCTAGCCGAGGAGTTGTCGTTCCGTGCCCAACATGACGCCCTCACGGGGCTGACCAATCGGGATGAGTTCGAACGGCGGCTCAAGACGGCCTTTATCGAAAGCAAATCGGATGCTGCAGAGCATACGGTTGCCTTCATCGATCTGGATCAATTCAAGGTGATCAACGACACCTGCGGTCATGCTGCGGGGGATGAAGTGCTCCGGCAACTGGCTGTGCTGATTCGATGCAAGCTACGTCGTTCCGACACGCTGGCTCGGCTCGGCGGCGATGAATTCGGGATCATTCTGGATCATTGCGAGCTTGAAGCCGGCAAGCCGATCGTGGAAGAGGCGTTGAACGCCATCCGGGATTTCCGCTTCGAGTGGGACAAGCAGACATACCAGATCACGGCCAGCGTCGGCTTGGCCCCGATGGCCCAGGGCAGTGAATCGGTTGCGGCGGTCATGAGCCAGGCGGATGCGGCGTGTTTCATGGCCAAGGAGGCCGGCAGGAACCGCCTCTATGTGTCCGGCGACAACGACGTCGAACTCAGCCGTCGTAACGGCGAAATGCGGCAGGTATCTCGCATTACCAGCGCCATCGAGAACAACCGCTGCGAACTGGTGTTCGAGGATCTGGTCCGCGTGGATGATCGCGAGACCGTGGCGTACCGCGAGTTGCTGGTGCGCATGCGCGACGAAGGCGGTCAGCTGTTATCGCCTGATCAATTCATACCGGCAGCAGAGCGGTATTTTCTGGCGTCGGCCTTGGATCGCTGGGTGGTTGAGCATGCGCTTGCCTACCTGGCCGAGCATCTGGAGCAGTCGCCACCAGTGACAGCGGTGAACGTGTCTGGGCAGACGATTGGCGACCGCTCGTTCATTGAATTCGTGCGCGAACGATTGACGCACTACAAGGTTCCGGGTGCTCGTTTTTGCATCGAGATCACCGAAACCTCGGCGATCTCGCATTTGCCCGAGACGGCGCGGCTGGTGGCATCACTGGGCGAGCTCGGGGTGCAGTTTGCGCTGGATGATTTCGGAGCGGGGATGTCATCGTTCGCGTATCTGAAGAACCTGCCGGTTCAATTCATCAAGATCGACGGCAGTTTCGTGCGCAGCATGGCCACGAATCACGTGGACCGGACCATGGTCGAGGTGATCAACCGTGTCGGCCACGAGTTCAAGCTGACAACGATCGCGGAGCATGTGGAAACCGCGGAACTGATTCCGATACTCCGAGAGATCGGCGTGGATTTGATGCAGGGTTACGAGATCAATCGACCCAAGCCGCTGGAGCAATAGGCCGGGCGCCGCGGCGGCATCGACACGGGGCGTTCATCCGCCGGCGCGTGTCACCATCGCCAGCACCCCAAAGCGCGGGTGATCGAAGTAGTGCAGCTCGTTGAGGCGCACGCGGCGTTGCTCTTCGATGTGAAACACGCGGGCGCCTTCTTCAGGGAGGGACTCGCCGTTTACAACCGATGATCCGTCGTTGTGCTGCAACCACCACAAATCAATGGCCAGATGCAGGTAGCGCTGCGCGAACACGGTGATGTTGCCATCCAGCTGATGGAGCTGGACCGGGTCGGGGGAGATCAGCGCCCAGTCTCCCGGTTGAGCCGTTTGCTCATCGGATGCCTGTGCTTGCGGCGCCGCGTTCGCCGCAGCCGCTTCGGTATTTGCCTGGAGTTCGTCGCCGCCGCGACCAGCGGATTCGTTGTACAGCTCGGCGAGGAACCGCCGCTCTGGCGTTGGCTCCACCCAGATCTGTACGCCGTCATTGAGTCTGACGGCCGGGGCCGACGAGCGGCGTTGGCTCGGTTGGACCCAGCTCGCACGCAGGTATGGGATGAACGCTGTGGCGTTGCGCAAGCGGTTCCATGCCTGTTCCAGCATGAAATTCTCGTCGCCGAGCGGCTGCACCCCGGCCGCGCGCAGGCTGTCGGCGGCGCCAAAGGCAATGCCCTTGGCTTCAAACTGACTGATCGCGACGGACGCCTCATCGGGTGATCCGTTGGGCGTTGCCTGGTTCAGAAAGACGATGACGTCAACGCGGTAATCGTTCGCCAGTACCGAGCTGGTGCCCACGCATAACGCGGCGGTGAGTAGCAGTTTGAGCTTCATGGTCGGTAGTTTATCCAGACTGGCGCTAGACCGAATGGATGGCTTGGCCATCCGCAGTCGCCGGGTGCAGCTGATCGAGCAGTTGCGTGGTCGCCTCCAGGCGCTCGGGGGCGGACTCCTGGTCCCATTGCGCGACGATGGTTGTCGCGCCATCGAATCGATGCTTGCGCGGATTGCGCTGGATGAACTGGATTAGCGCAGCTGGATCGACATCGGCCTTGGGTTTGAACTCGATGCGAATACTGCCTGCGCCGGCCTTGATGGAATCAATCCCGATGGTTTCGCAGCGCAGTCGCAATGCCGCCAGGGCGAATAGCTGCTCGGCGCGTTCGGGCAGCAGCCCGAAGCGGTCGATCATTTCGACTTTCAGTTCGCGCAGCGCGGACGGCGACTGCGCGCTGCTGACCCGCTTGTAGAGTGTCAGCCGCAGCGTGACATCCGGCACGTACTCGTCCGGGATGAGCGCAGCCACGCCTAGATCGATGTCGGCTCCGGCGGCCCAGGGGTCTTCCATGTCCAGCTCTCCGCCGGCCTTTAGCGCGCGAACCGCCCGCTCCAGCAGCTGGGAGTAGAGCGCGAATCCGATCTCCTCGATCTGACCGCTTTGTTCGTCACCCAGCAGTTCGCCAGCGCCACGGATCTCCAGATCGTGGGTGGCAAGCGTAAAGCCGGCGCCGAGTTCGCCCAGGGACTCAATCGCTTCCAGGCGTTTGAGCGCGTCCTGCGTCAGCGCCCGCATCGAGGGCACCAGCAAATAGGCGTACGCCCGGTGGTGGGAGCGCCCCACGCGACCGCGTAGCTGATGCAACTGCGCCAGCCCGAGCTTGTCCGCGCGGTTCATGACGATCGTATTGGCGGTGGGTACGTCGATGCCGGATTCGATGATGGTGCTGCAGACCAGCACATTGAATCGTTGGTGGTAGAAATCGAGCATGACGGCTTCGAGTTCGCGCTCCCGCATCTGACCATGCGCGATGCGTACATCGGCTTCCGGCAGCAGTTCCCGTAGATCCGAGGCCGCGCGCTCAATGCTGCTGACCTCGTTGTGTAGGTAGTACACCTGCCCGCCACGCCGGATCTCGCGCAGGCAGGCTTCGCGTACCAGGGCTTTGTCCCAGTCGGCGACAAAGGTCTTGATCGGGTTGCGGGCGGTTGGCGGCGTGGCAATGATCGACAGGTCGCGCAGCCCGGCCAGACTCATGTTCAAGGTGCGGGGAATGGGCGTGGCGGTCAGGGTCAGCAGGTCCACTTCTGCACGCAGGCGTTTGAGCTGCTCCTTGTGGCGCACGCCGAACCGGTGCTCCTCGTCGACAATGACCAGGCCCAGCTCCTTGAACACCACGTCCTTCTGCAACAGGCGATGAGTGCCCACCACGATGTCGACCTTGCCTTCGCGCATCTCTGCGAGCAGTTCGGTCTGAGCCTTGCCGGTGCGCAGTCGCGACATGGAGGCCACGCGGACTGGCCAGTCCGCAAAGCGGTCCATGAAGTTCTGTGCATGCTGGCTGGCGAGCAGGGTGGTCGGCACGAGCAGACAGACCTGTCGGCCATTGGTGACCGCGACGAATGCCGCGCGCATCGCGACCTCGGTCTTGCCGAACCCGACATCGCCACAGACCACCCGGTCCATGGGGTGCGGGGCGGCCATGTCATCGATGACCGCCTGGATGGCGCTGAGCTGGTCGGGGGTTTCGGTGAAGGGAAAGCCGTCGGCAAAGCGCGCGTAGTCGGCGGCGTCCAGCGCAAAGCTATGACCGGGGCGGGCGGCGCGTCGCGCCTGGATGCTCAGCAGTTCTGCAGCCGAGTCGCGGGCTTTCTCCGCGGCTTTTTTCCGGACTTTGTTCCAGCGATCATTGCCCAGCGAATGCAGCGGGGCGGATTCGGGTTCGGCGCCGGTGTAGCGATGAATCAGATGCAGCGAGCCTACCGGGACATAGAGCTTGTCGCCACGAGCGTATTCCAGCCGCAGAAACTCCATCTCCTGGTCGCCGACGGTGAGCCGTTCCAGCCCCATGTAGCGGCCGACGCCGTGTTCCTGATGCACGACCGCCGCGCCAGCCTCGAGATCCGCCAGGTTGCGCAAGACGGTTTCAGGGTCGCGAACCGTGCGCCGGCGGCGCGTCGCGGGTGGCTTGGAGCCAACAAGCTCGGCTTCCGTGATTACCCGGATCGCAGGGTCCGCGAGCGTGAACCCCTTCGCCAGCGGAGCGATGCAAAGTCCGAAGGGTTTGGAATCGCCGACGAAGCGTGACCAGCTGGCGTAGCTGCGCGGCGCTTGCCCCAGCGGCCGTAGCAGCTCCAGCAGCTCCTCCCGACGGCCCTGGGATTCGGTCAGCAGCAGCAGGCGCCGGGCGTCGCCATTGGCCAGCAGATCGGCAATGACCTGCCGTGCCTGCTGTCGGTCGGTTTCCGGCTGCTTGATTGGGCTCGGGGCAATATCGAAATGCGTCGCGTCGTCGGCCGGTTCATCCAGGATCTCGATGCGCGCGTGGTCTGTAAAAGCGGCCAGCGCGAGGTCAGGCGGGACAAAGGCTGCATCGGGCGGTAGCAGGGGGCGGTCAGGGTCCACGCCCAGGTTGGTGTGGCGGGCATTGATGCTGTCCCAGGTCTTGTGCACCGATTTGGACAATCCGCCGGCGAGGATCACGCTGGCATTGGCCGGCAGGTAATCGGACAAGTGCGCGGTGTCGTCAAAGAACAGCGGCGTATAGGCCTCGATGCCCGCCGGCATCTGTCCCTTGGAGACACTTTGATACACGCGGTGGGAGGTCAGATCGCCGGTGAACGCATTGCGGTACTGTCGCCGAAAGCGCTCAATCCCGCCGGTATCGGTCGGGAATGCCTTGGCGGGCAGTGGCTCGATCCGCTCGACAACGTCCTGGGAGCGCTGCGTCTCGGGGTCGAACAGGCGGATGGAATCGATGTCGTCATCCAGCCAGTCGATACGGTAAGGCGATGGGCTGCCCATGGGGAACAAATCCATCAATGCGCCGCGCAGCGCGTATTCTCCGTGCGACTGGACCTCCGCCACGGCTTGATAACCTGCGCGGTCCAGGGTTTCGCGCAACGACAGCGGCGACAGGGTTTGCCCTTGTGTCACCGAGAGGCTTCTAGCCTCCACAAACGAGGGTGGTGGCAGGCGCTGCAGCAGATTGTCCGCGCCGACGATCACCACGCCTGTGCGTAGCGTCGGGATGCGAGCGAGTGCAGCTAGACGTTCGGAGACGACCTCCGGCAACGGCGACAACGCGTCATATGGGAGAATCTCCATGTCCGGAAAATGCAACACAGGGCAGTCATCATCGGCGAAGAACCGGCAAGTGGCCTCGAGTTGGTATGCATGTTGCTCGTCACGGGCACAGAGTAGTACCAGCGCGCCCGTCTGGCGGGAAAGCTGAATCGACGCTAGCGCAAGTCCCGCATCCGGCAGTGGATTCCATGGGATGGAACGACCATGCGTCGGTTCGGGTGGCTGATTGAGGGTTGCGTTGGGTACCATAATCGGCGGCGAAGCATGGACCAGACCTGCTTCGATGACAATCACAGCGTCGTTTTCGCGGCGCGGCAAGATGAAATATCAGGGCACCACCTTGACCGCGGTCACCCCCGCGCTTGGCAAGGTCGCTCGACTTTAGGGGAAATACCGAGCATGAAAAGGATAATGGCACCGCTGCTGGCGGCGACAGCAGCGTGGTCGGGGTTGGCTGTTGCTGAAGACAGCCTTTCCAGCCAATACGTCTATATCGAGATGCCCTGGCTGCAGCCAGCGGGAACCATCAGCACCACAGATGACATGGTGGGCTTGGATCGCGCCCTGGGGATGGATCAGGATGCGGGCCTGGGCCTTGGTTTCAGCATCTCCCCATCGTGGATGCACGGCTTTGACCTGCGTGCGAGCTACACGCGGTTCAGCTTCGATCGTCGCATCGATTCCTTCAACGACTACACACTGTTGGGCGTTGACGTCAGCTCCAGCGGTTCCTCTGTCACCTCATCCTGGGGCGTCGAGCAACTCGAAATCTTTGCGGTAGCGCCGTTTGAAGGTCTGCACTTCAATACACGCTTTGAGGTGGGCGCGGGCGCGCAGATGGTGGATTCCAAGTTCACCATTCGCGAAGACGGATCGCAGGCGATGTCCCAGAGCGGCGCAAGCCGTGTGCTGGACTACCGGCCCTACCTGCATTTCGGCGTTGACAAGCCGTTGGTCGAGGGCGTGGCGATCAAGTTCAAGGCGGGCGGATTTCCGGTTCGTGGTGACTCGACATTTGATGCGTCGTTATGGCTGGAGTTGGATGATCCGGACAGCGAGTTCTACCTACGGGCGGGCTATCGTTACCTCAACTACGAGTACGAGAACGAATCCAACGTCGCTTACGACGTGCAAGCATCGGGCTTCACGGTTGGCGTCGGTTACGACCTTGGAGGCGTTGCCTGGCCATCACGTGCTGATCAGGACGCTGACGGCGTGCTGGACCATTCCGACCGTTGCCCGGATTCCACAACTGGTGCGGTGGTTGATGCCTTCGGCTGTGAAGCGGATCAAGATCGCGACGGCGTAGCCAACGAAGTCGATGCCTGCCCGAACACGCCGGAAGGTGTCTCCGTGGACGACATGGGTTGTGTGCTCGATGCCGATGCCGATGGCGTGCCGGACGGCCAGGACCAGTGTCCTGAAACCCCGGCGGGCGAGCCGGTCGAATCGAATGGTTGTTCCTTCGACGAGGACGGCGATGGCGTGACCGACGCGCTGGACGAATGCCCGGCGACGCCGCCGGGTGTCGTGGTCGATGCAGATGGCTGTGGCGGCGACGCGGATGGCGATGGCGTGGCTGATGGGGTCGATCAGTGCCCGGACACCGTCGGCGGAGTGCCGGTGAACGCAGAAGGTTGCGCCATCCAGGCCGCGCCGATTGCGGACTGTGGTGTCGGTGGGTTGGAGTGCGCCGGTGCTGGTGAGGCCATCGTGCTGCCCAGTGTGAAGTTCGCGACCGCCAAGGCTGTGCTGACCGCCAACGCGAAGTCTTCGCTGGACGATGTGGCGACCGCGATGCAGCGCCAGCCTGATCTGGTGATCGAGGTGCAGGGGCACACCGACTCGGTGGGCGATGCAGACGACAATCAGCTGTTGTCGGAGTTTCGTGCCCAGGCCGTGGTCGACTACCTGATCTCGGTAGGGGTTTCGGCCGGCCGTCTGTCCGCCAAGGGCTTCGGTGATGCGCAGCCGGTTGCCAGCAACGACAATCCGACTGGGCGTGCGCTCAACCGGCGTGTTGTATTGGTCGTGACCGACGCCTGATTGGGTCGTATCGAGTCGGGGGGGGGGGGGGGGGGGGGGGGGGGGG
>NZ_CAXRDQ010000077.1:0-32782 GCF_964229365.1 Abyssibacter sp.
GATGACGACTTTGGCAAGCCGATCATCGCCATTGCGAATTCCTTCACCCAGTTCGTGCCAGGTCACGTTCATCTGAAAGACCTGGGGCAACTGGTGGCACGAGAAATCGAATCGGCAGGAGGTGTCGCCAAGGAATTCAACACGATCGCCGTGGATGACGCTATCGCCATGGGGCATGGCGGCATGTTGTATAGCCTGCCCAGCCGCGATCTGATTGCCGATAGTGTCGAATACATGGTCAACGCGCACTGCGCTGATGCACTGGTGTGCATCTCCAATTGCGACAAGATCACGCCCGGCATGCTCAACGCAGCCATGCGGCTGAACATTCCGACGGTGTTCGTCTCTGGCGGGCCGATGGAGGCCGGCAAGGTGAAGCTCGCCGGCAAGGGCGATATCAAGCTGGACCTGGTCGATGCCATGGTCAGCGCGGCCAATGCAGACGAATCCGATGAGGATGTCGCCAGCATCGAGCGCAGCGCCTGCCCGACCTGTGGATCCTGCTCCGGCATGTTCACGGCCAATTCCATGAATTGCCTGACCGAAGCCCTGGGCCTGTCCTTGCCCGGAAACGGCTCGTTGCTGGCCACCCATGCCGAGCGAAAAGAACTGTTCCTGCAGGCCGGCCGCCAGATTGTCGATCTGGCCAAGCGTTACTACGAGGGCGACGAAGAGGCCGTGCTGCCGCGGGCAATCGCGACCTTCGAGGCCTTCGAGAACGCCATTGCGCTGGATATCGCCATGGGCGGTTCCACCAATACCGTCCTGCATTTGCTGGCGGCCGCACACGAGGCGGGGGTGGATTTCACGATGGCGGATATCGACCGCATGTCCCGCAAGGTGCCGAACCTCTGCAAGGTGGCGCCGGCCACGCAGCAATACCATATGGAAGACGTGCATCGCGCTGGCGGCGTGATCGGCATCCTGGCCGAGCTGGATCGCGGCGGTCTGCTGCATCGGGATTGCAGCACGGTGCATGAAAAGACGCTGGGCGACGCCATCGCCCGCTGGGATGTCATGAGCGCCGCCGAGGCCGAGGTGCGGTATATCGCCGGGCCCGGCGGCATTCCGACCCAGATTGCATTCAGCCAGTCGGCGAGCTGGCCGGATCTGGACGTGGACAGGGCGAACGGCTGTATCCGCGATGTGGAGCATGCCTACTCGAAAGACGGCGGACTGGCCGTGCTCTACGGCAACATCGCCAAAGAGGGCTGCATCGTGAAAACGGCTGGGGTGGATGAGTCCATCCTCAAGTTCTCCGGGCCGGCGGTCATCTTCGAAAGCCAGGAAGAAGCCATCGACGGCATCCTGCTCAGCAACAAGGTCAAGGCTGGGGACGTGGTGCTCATCCGTTACGAAGGCCCCAAAGGCGGGCCGGGCATGCAGGAAATGCTTTATCCCACCAGCTACCTGAAATCCAAGGGGCTGGGCAAGGCCTGTGCGCTGATCACCGACGGCCGTTTCTCGGGTGGAACCTCGGGCCTGTCCATCGGCCATTGCTCGCCGGAAGCCGCAGAGGGCGGCGATATCGGCCTGGTGGAGTCCGGCGACACCATTGAAATCGATATTCCCAATCGCAGCATCCGTGTGGTGCTCACCGACGCCGAGCTCGCCGAGCGTCGGGAATCGATGGTGGCGCGCGGTGCGGCGGCGTGGAAGCCGGTCAACCGTGAGCGTGTCGTGTCGCAGGCGTTGCGGGCTTACGCTGCGCTGACGACCTCCGCCGCACGCGGCGCGGTGCGGGATTTGTCCCAGCTCGACCAGTAGCCACCACGGCATTGCCGCGTGCTTCGGGTTCGCGAAGACCGGGTCTGGGATCAGGTTCTCGGGGCTCAGAGCGTGTATAAGAAAACGATCGAACTTCCGCGTGTAAGCATCGATGCCAAATGGTGTTTCTGAACTTCAACTTGGCGGATGCGTGGAGCGGCCGGCGTGCGATCGCGGCCATGCGGATGAGTTGTTTCGTGGTCGCGCTCTGGCCTGCGGGATGCGGCTTCGCTGATGAAGAGGCTTCGGCAGACGTCACGACTCCAACCCAGTTCGCATCAAGCAGTCGCCCGCCTGCCGAGGTCGAGCAATCGGTCTCGGCCTTGCCGCCGCAGGCGCTGCCCGGCGGTGAGACGACGTTTCTCGAGTTAAGCCCATTGTCGGCGCTCAGCGCGGATGCGCTGTCGCAGCCCTTCGGGAACTTGACCAGCGAAGAGCGCCTGGATTTTGTCGTTGGCAATTCGTTCTTCACCAACCCTTGGGTTGCCGCGGGTGCTTCCACAGCGGGTCGGGACGGCCTTGGGCCGTTGTACAGCGCAGCGGCCTGCCAGGATTGCCACATCCGCGACGGCCGCGGCCATGCACCGGCCGGCCCCGACGAATTTCTCACGTCTGCGGTTGTGCGCCTCGCGCTTGCGGATGGCCAAGCCGATCCGGTGTACGGACGGCACTTGCAAACGCGAGCGGTACCGGGACTTGCTCCGGAGGCCCGAGTGTCGGTGCGGTGGCAGGAGTCGCCAGAGACATTGCCCGACGGTTCAGTGGTCACCTTACGGCGTCCGGAGCTCGTGGTGACCGACTGGGCCTATGGTGAGGCCGACGCAGGCCTGCGGCTGAGTTTGCGTGTCGCACCAGCAGTGATCGGGATGGGGCTGCTGGAGGCCATCCCCCCAGCAGATCTCCGCGCTTACGCCGAATTGCAGCGGCGGGACGGGCTGGTCGGTCGGGTGCAGGCGGGCATCGCGCTCGCGGGCGAGCCTGAGGCGATTGGGAGATTTGGCTGGAAGGCCACTCAGTCGAGCGTGGAGCACCAGGCATTGGATGCGTTCGCCAACGATATCGGCATTACCTCAAGCCGTATTCCCAATGACGTTTGCACCGAGACTCAGCTAAGCCTCGGCTGTGCGGATTTTCCGTCCGGCGGCCAGCCGGAGTTGTCGCGGCAGGTTCAACACGCGGTGGTGTTTTACGCGCGGCACCTGGCACCGCCGGTGCGGCGCCAGACGGAAGATGCCGAGGTCAAAGCAGGCGAGCACCTGTTCACCGACATCGGCTGTTCCGGATGTCACAAACCCAGCTGGCGCACGGGTGATTCCCCGAGCTCGCGCGCCTCGGCAAACCAGTTGATCTGGCCCTACACCGATCTGCTCTTGCATGACATGGGCATCGGGCTGGCGGACGGCCACGTCGAAGGTTTGGCTTCGGGGCGGCATTGGAGGACGACTCCGCTTTGGGGGCTAGGGCAGGTCAAGGCTGTGGGTGGAGAGCGTGCAGGTTATTTGCACGATGGGCGTGCGCGCACGATCGCCGAGGCAATTTTGTGGCACGGCGGAGAAGCGCAAAGGGCGCGAGATGCCTGGGCTGCCTTGCCCGAGCGACAACGCGCGCTGGTACTGTCATTCCTCAAGTCGTTGTGAGTGGGCCGGGTGGGCGAATCGTTTCAATACCTTCACGCGGTGGTCATGGGAATTTATTAGCATTGCGCGCCCTCGTTCGCGCGTTCTGGTTCCGTATGTCGAATTCCACCCTGAGTCGAAGCCGTTCCATCGCCGTTCTCGCGGCCCTCGCGGGCTTGCTGGCGGCTTGTGGCAACAGCCCACCGCCGGCGGATGTCGCCGATTCGCCCACGAATCCGGTGGATCCGGTCGATCCGAACGTGGAGCTTTGCTCAGGCACAGAGATCAACCCGGAGCGCTTGTTCCTGCAGCAAGTGGGAGCGGACCGGGCGATTATCAAATGGCGTGGCAACGTGGATGGCGGCGATGAGGCCAGCGACGTCTGTTTTGGCACCCACATGAATGCACTGCCGGCGTCGAGCCTGACAGCTGCCAACGTCACCGAGACCGAACACCGCGAAGCGTTGTTGACCGGGTTGACGCCCGACACCACGTATTACTACTCCGTGGGCGGTGCAGCCTCCGCGCTGCAAACCCGTCACTTTCGTACGGCGCCGGTCACCGGCGAAAGTCCGGCGGACGGCAATGTGCGCATGTGGGTGCTGGGTGATTCGGGAACTGCCGGCAGTACGATTGATCCTGAAGGTGGGGATGCCCGCGACGTACGCGACGGCTATCTCACGTGGGCGGCCAGCAACGGCGGCGAGCCGACCGATCTGATCCTGATGCTGGGAGACGCGGCGTACCTGGATGGTACCGACGCCCAGTTCCAGTCTGCTGTCTTCGAGACCTATCCCGATATTCTGAGTTCGGCCGGTCTCTGGTCCACCATCGGCAACCATGAAATGGGGGTCAGTGGCCTGTCGACGGCGACGAGCACCGGTCTCTATCTGCCCGCTCAGGGCCAACGGGATCCGCTGCCCGCCAGTCCCATGCCCTATCTGAACATCCACACTCTGCCGACCCAGGGTGAGAACGGCGGCGAGCCCAGTAATACCGAACAGTACTACTCGTTCGACTACGGCAACGTGCATGTGGTGAGCCTGGATTCGCAAGTCGCGATTCGCGACAGCGGCAACAACGAAACGATGAAGCAATGGCTGATCAACGACTTGTCAGCCAGCAGCAATGATTGGACGCTGGTGATCTTCCATCATCCTCCCTACACCAAGGGCAGCCATGATTCGGACTCGGCCGTGCTTGGTATCGATCAGCCGATCTTTGACATCCGCGAGCAGTACACGGAGATCTTCGAAGATCACGGGGTCGACCTTGCATACAGCGGCCACAGCCATTCCTATGAGCGCTCGTTCTACCTGAACGGTCACACGGGGCTCGAAGCCAGTTTCGACCCGAATGTGCACGCCGAGCATGACGGGGCCGGGAACCCGCTGACGGGTCAGGATGACCAGGAGTATCGACAGATTTCCAACAACTCAGGTGTCGACGACAAGGTGGTCTACACGGTGGCCGGGAGTTCAGGGCAGGCGACCAGCACATCCGATGGCTATCCGCATAACGCGATGGCGTATAGCGAGATCGTTCTGGGGTCGGTCGTCATTGATGCCACGGCAACGACGCTAACAGCGCGATTCATCAACATCGATGGCGACGTGCTGGATTTCTTCGTCATTAATCGGTAACGCGGGCCCCCGGGCTGCTCCGATGTCGCACGGTTACCGTTACCGGCTGGGTTGATTACGCTCTCCATGCAATCAGCGCGTTACATCATCTTGCTTTGTGTCTGCTTATGCAGCCTCCCGGCGAGCGCAGGGATTGGATTGAATGAACGGTTGGTGCTGCTATCGGAGCGCATTGCGTCTTCGCCGAGCGATCCGGATCTTTATTTGCGGCGGGCGCTGATCTATTCCGATACCGGGGAATTCAAGCTTGCATTTGCCGACCTGGATACCGCATCCGGCTTCGGCCCGGTGGAGAACACCTATTTTGTGCGCGGCATCCTGTTTTATCGGCTTGGGCAGTTCGACCAGGCTCTGCCGTTGTTCGACGCGTTTATCGATGCGAACCCCCGTAACCCGGATGCCCTGATTTATCGGGCCAGAGTATTGCGTGACGCCGGGCAAACGAAGGCGGCTCTGGCCGATTATCTCGCTTACTTTGCATTGAACCCGCAGGCAGGCCCTGGCGACTACGTGACAGCAGCACATCTGATGACCGTGATGGCGGAGCGGGGGGACGCCGGTCGCAGTCACCAAGATGTTCTGGAATTCCTGGATGCGCGCATACGCGAGCTGGGCGCCGCCCCGCAATTGCAGCGATACGCCATCGAACTCGAGCAGCAGGCCTGCCGCAGTGAGCAGGTCATCGAGCGCCTGAACCAGTTGTATCCAAATGCCCGCAGGGCGCCCCAATGGCATCTTCAGGCTGCGGAGCAGTATCTCTTGCTCGATCAAAAGGATCGGACAGACAAGGCGCTCGAGACGGCGCGAGCCTTGTTGTCCCAGCGTCGGCCGACAGCCATCAAGGCCGAGTTGTCCCATCGCGCCGCGTTTCTGCATGCCGTTTTGGAACAGCGCGTCATGAGCACGGATACGTTCGATGCGGTTCTTCGTCGCTTCTATCCCGATGGCTTGCCGGCTGGGCATGCTGGGGCGGCTCAGGTTGCACATGTCCATTCGAGCGCGAGCGGTCGCCCGGCGCATTCGCATGAGCACTCGCAGGAACATTCGCACGCCACGAGCGATTCGCAGACGCACCGACCAGACGCCGAACCGCATACCCACGCGCACGATTCCGCGTCGATAGGCGGTTTTGAGCAACCGCAGGCCGGCACCGCCGCATATCAGCCCGAGTGGGCAGGCCCCGTGGCGGTGTTCGTCCGGTGCTACCGGAGCGCCGTGTCTGCGGCGCCGTGAATCGCACCGCTCTCGTTGCCGCCTTGGCAAGCGTTTCACTTTGCTTGGCTGCGGCCGTGTTCTACTCAACGAAGCCATCGGCGGCGGTATCTGCGCACGGTGACGTCGCCAAACGTGAGGTGCTGCGTGGATATCGGCGACTAGGGCATCGAAGTTTCGAGGCGGCGTATCACTCGGCTGGCCAGCTGAAGACACAGATCAAGCGTCTGCTGGTCAATCCATCGGACGAAGCTTTGCTGACCGCCCGCCAAGCCTGGCGTGATGCGCATCGAGATTATTCACGGACCGAGGTGTTTCGATTCGGCAACTGGATTGTCGATGACTGGGAGACCAGCGTGAATGCGTGGCCGGTCGACGAGGGATTGCTGGACTATGTCGATCGCAGCTACGAAGCCTCGCCCACCAATCCGCTCGCTCGGCAGAATCTCGTGTCGCAGCCCGACATCCAAGTCGGCGGCATCACTATCAGTGCCAATACGCTGGATTGGGCGCAGCTCAAATTTATCCACGCAGGCAGTGACAATGAATCGAATGTGGTGCTCGGCTACCACGCCATCGAGTTCTTGTTGTGGGGGCAGGATTTGCACCGATCCGAGCGTGGTGCGGGACAGCGCCCGTGGACCGACTATTCCGCCGCAGCGGAGGGCTGTACCAGCGGTATCGCGCCTGCGCCGGTCGAGCACTGCCAGCGGCGCCGCCAATTGCTGCAGACAATGGCCGAGCATCTCTACAGTCAATTGGCGACCATGACATTGGATTGGGCGGGTAACAGTCCCACGAGCTATGGGCTGCACATCGCCGAGGGTGATGTCGACGAGGGATTGCGCCGCATGTTGTTCGGCATTATCCGATTGGCTGGCGACGAGATGGCGGGGGAGCGTATGCGGGTCGCTCTACTCACCCACGCACCGGAAGAAGAGCAGGACTGCTTCTCCGACGACACGCACCAATCGCTCTACAACAACGCGGTGGGCATCCAGAATATCTACTACGGTCACTATCAGAATGATCGCTACCAGTCGGGGGAGCACTATCAAGCGCCGCTGAGCCTTGCGGCGCTCGCCCGGCGCGTCGATGACGCGCTGGCCGACCAGATCGATGAAGCGATCTTGAGAACGCAGCTTGCGCTCTCGGCAATCCAGCGACTGGGTGAGGGCGGGCAGACGTTCGACCTGCTCATTCGGCCAGGTCATCCGGAAGGTCGTCGCGCTATCGAAAAAGCGATAGAGGCTCTACAAGCGCAGAGCCAGCTGTTTGAGCAACTCGGGGGACGACTGGGGTTTGAAAATAGTCTGAATCCGCAATCACCGATGCGTCGCTCCGCGGGCTGAGCGCTGCCGAGCTTCTCTGGTGCTGGACGAAGCGACCGAGATGGCCGCACGCAGTGAACTACTTGGCCAGCGATTCAGGCTCAGCGAGTGCTTCGGCGAAGTCGACGCAGAATCTGGCTGCATCCGCTCCGTTGATGACCCGGTGGTCGTAGCTTAACGACAGGGGCAACATGTCTTTCCAGGCGATCGCCTCTCCGTTTCTGCAGGGTTTTTCGTAGGTTTTGCTGACGCCCAAAATCGCGACCTCGGGCGCATTGATAATCGGTGTGAACGCGGTTCCGCCGATCGAGCCCAAGGAACTGATCGAAAAGCAGCCGCCCGACATCTTGTCCATGGGCAGCCCTTTCGTTCTCGCCATCTCGGAGAGTTCCGCCAGTTCCGTCGCGATCTCAGGGATCGACTTCTTGTCGGCATCGTGGATGACCGGCACGAGCAGCCCTGCCGGTGTATCAACTGCAATACCGATGTGGAAATACTGTTTGTAAACGAGATTTCGGCCCGTGGCATCGATTGACGCGTTGAATTTGGGCTGTGCTTTTAGCGCTGCCACCGCTGCCTTGACCAGATAGGGCAACGGGGTGATCTTCACGCCGGAAGATTCTGATAGCTCCCGCCGCGCGGTGGTCAAGGTGGAGACGTCGGCTTCATCGTGGTGGGTGACATGCGGAATCGATACCCAGTTGCGTGCCATGACACTGGATACCAATGTCTGGATGCGCGACATCGGTTTCATGTCGACGGGGCCAAACTGGCTGAAATCGATGTTCGGCCAAGCGGGCAGCTTGAGCAGCGGGGATGTCGGTGTCTCGTCCGGTTTTGTCACACGTAGTCTCGTGTTGGTGGCTTGTGGTGATCGGCGCGACGGATCGGTGCGTCTCCCAGGCGATCACGTCTCATGGTCATCGAGAATATAAAGCCACAAGGCGACTGATCTTGACTGTCCGCGCAACGTGGATTTCGCGGAGCGGGCTTTTTGTTGATCTGCCGAGTCTAGGGGGTGGTTAACGCACAGAATGTGCTTATGCTTAGAGCGGACTCACTGGATATTTTTAGTGAGCTGCCAGTTATTGACAGATGTCATTAAATTGGCATGGTACAAGTAGTTGCGGGCAGTGAACCGACCGATCGAATGGTCGCAAAGAAGTCGGTCACCGACCGCATACTTGGCGTGAATGCCGTGAGAGTCTCGAAACGAGACGGCATTCACTGAATCGCTTCATGTGATGGTGCACGGCATGGCCGGCGTCACACTTGGGGTGAATGCCTGGTGGCCTGGGCCACTGGGGAATACGAATAGAAACGGAGAGGGCGCGTGGCTTTCGAGCCGCCTGCAATCAGAATCCGTGCGACAACTGGAGGAGACGACGATGCGTTCGCGCCTAGCGAAAGCACAGCCCAGCGGGGAAGTGCCGGCCATACGATGCCGGGCGATAGCGGAGGCCGGTGGGTGATCTGCGGCAAGCAGACCATTCGGGTCGGCGGCGCTGCGCTGTTGCTGCTCGCCCTCGGCGCCACTGCGGATCGCGCCCATGCCCAGGATCAAGCGGCCGACCCGGCGAAGCCGGCGGCAACGGCTCCAGTAGATGCACGTGATGACGCATCTTTAGATGCCGTCGTACGGCAGATGCGGGCTGCCAGAGAGCAGGCAAAGCAACGTCTGCAATCCCGGGAACAGGTCTTCAAGGCCCGCCTAGACGAGTCCAAGGCGCAGCTATCGTCAGCCGAGCAGGCATTGGCGGCAGCGGAGGCCGAGGGCCGTCGTCTGGAGGGCGTGTTTGACGCCAACAAGACGGAGCTGGCGGACAAGGCGGAGTTGCTGAAGGACAAGATCGGGGCGTTGAAGGAATTGTTTGGTGTCTTCCAGCAAAACGCCTCGGACCTGATTGGCGCGTTCAACGGCTCGGCGACCAGCCTGCAATACCCGGATCGTGACGTGTGGCTGGAGGGTTTTGCCAACCGGATGAAGAACGCCTCCGAAGTGACCTCGGCGGACGACATCAAGACCCTGTGGTTTGAGCTGCTGCGGGAGATCAACGCGCGCGGTCAGATTGTTCGGCTCAGCGCACCGGTTTTCACCCCGGCTGGCGAGTCGTCCCGGCGCGAGGTGGTGCGCCTGGGCGGGTTCAGCCTCATCACCGCCCAGCCGTCGCCGGCGTACCTGCAATGGAAGGCCGGGCAGCAACGGGTCGAGACCATGGTGCGCCAGCCCGTGGGGCCGTATGGGCCGCAGATCGAGCGCTACCTGGCCGGGGATCAGGCGCTGAGCACGGTGAGTCTGGACCCGACCGGCGGCACCCTGATCGAACTCCTGGCTGAGAAGCCCACGGTGGAAGAGCGTGTCGACCAGGGTGGTCTGGTGGGTTACATGATCATCGCCCTGGGCGCGGTGGCCTTTTTGCTGGCGGCGAGCAAGCTGCTGGACATTGCCGTGATCAGCCTGCGTGTGGGTTTGCAGCGCCGGCGGATGGACCAGCCCAAGGCCAACAACGCCCTGGGCCGATTACTGCTGGTGTACCGCGACAACGCCCACGCTGACCCCGAGACCCTGGAGATGCGCCTGCATGACCGGGTGGCCAAGGAGACCGGTCGGATCCAGCGGTTCCTGGTGTTTCTGGCGATCATTGCCGCGGTGGCGCCGCTGATGGGTTTGCTGGGCACCGTGGTCGGCATGATCAACACCTTCCAGGCGATCACCCTGTACGGCACGGGTGATCCCCAGACCATGGCGGGCGGGATCTCGCAGGCCCTGATCACCACCGTTCTGGGTTTGGTCGTGGCGGTGCCGGCGGTGCTGCTCAACGCCGTGGTCAGCGCCCGGGCCAAGCGGGTCATCAACCGGCTGCGCCAGCAAAAGGCCCTGCTGCTGGGTGATCGGTTGGCCGAGCGCACCCTGTCGTCAACCGCTGCTACGTCGTCGCCCCTGGGCGCGCCGCAGACGGCCTAGGAGAGCGGCATGAGTGATGCGCTGAGCGACGATCCGACGACCGAAGACGAGACCGGCATTGACCTGACGCCGATGCTGGACGTGGTCTTCATCATGCTGATTTTTTTCATTGTCACCGCGACCTTTGTGAAGGAAGCGGGGGTGGACGTGCAGCGTCCGGAGGCGACGACGGCGGAGCGCCAGGACCTGGCGAACATACTGATCGCGATCACCCCGGAGGATGACGTCTGGATTGACGGCAACCGGATTGACGAGCGGGACATGGCGACCGTGATCAAGCGCCTGCATGCCGAGAACCCGCAGGGCTCGGTGGTGGTGCAGGCCGACCGAGCATCGACGCACAAGACCTTGAAGGTCGTGCTCGATGCCGTCCAGAAAGCCGGCGTACCGCAGGTCGCGGTGGCCGCAGAGGATGAGACATGAGACAGACCAGAGGCGTGGTTGTGCAACCGCAACGGGAGACCCGGACGATGAAGCGCAAGTGGATAGTGGGCGCAGCGCTGCTGCTGGGCAGCGGCGTGGTGGCGGGCGAATCGGTCCGTGACGTGATCCAGGAAGGCGATGCCTGGCTGGTGGCGCAGCGCGCCTCGCAGGAGCGGGTCAACGGATATGCGAGCCAGACGGCGGAGACCGATGCCGAATACCAGCGACTGCTGCGGCAGATCGAAGGGCTGGAGGCTTACAACCGGCAGCTGCGCACGCAGATTGCGGCGCAGGATCGCGAGATTGCCAAGACGGATGCCTCGATTGCCAAGGCCACCGAGGTCGACCGTCAGCTACTGCCGCTGCTGATCAACATGGTCGACACCTACGAAGAGCTGGTGGCGGTGAGCCCGCCGTATCTGCCGGACGAGCGGGCCGAGCGGATTGAATTTTTGCGTGAGACCGTCGACCGGGCCGACGTGGCCGCGGCGGAGAAATTCCGTCAGGTGCTCGATGCGTACATGACCGAGCTGTCCTACGGCAACACCATCGAGGCCTACACCGACACCATTGAAGCCGAAGGGGGCGAGCGCGAGGTCAACGTGCTGCGTCTGGGCCGGATTGGTTTGTTTTACCAGACGGCCGACCGGGTCCACACCGGTCGCTGGAACGCCGAGGCCGGGCGCTGGGAGGCGCTGGGCGCGGACTTCCGCAACGGGATTTACCAGGCCATCCGGATCGCCAACAAGCTGACCGCGCCGAGCCTGCTCACCGTGCCGCTGCCGCCGCCGCAGCCGGGGGAGATGGCCAGCCGTGACCGGCACAACGCGCCCCTGGTGGCGCTGGGGGCGGGCGCACCATGAACCGACCACTTGCTGCCATGACCACCGTCATGACCGCCGCCGTGGCGGCCAGCCTGCTCAGTTTTGGCGCCTGGGCGCAGTCTGGCGAGGACGACCTGCTCGAGCGGGTACGCAGCGGCGAGGTGGGCCAGCGGGCCGACCAGACCCAGCAGCTACGGCGTTATGACAGCGCTTCGCAGGCCGAGCGTCAGCGCATGCTCGAGGCCGCGCGCGCACGCCGCGATGCCTTGCAGGCCGACAGTGCCGGTCTGGAAGAGACGGCCCGCGGCAACGAGCGCGTGCTGGAGACCAAGATCGGTGCCCTGCGCACCGAACTGGGCCCCAATGCGGCGCTGTTTGGGACCTTGCAGGGCATCTCCTCCGAACTGATCGGCGTATTTCGCAACTCCTCGACCTCGTTGCAATACCCCAACCGGGATGCCTGGCTGAGCGACTTCATCGAGCGCATGGAGAAATCCTCCGAGATCTTCACCATCGACGAGCTCGAGCAGCTGTGGTTTTTGATGCAGCAGGAGATCACCGCCTCTGGAAAGATCGCCTCGCTGCGGGCCGAGGTACTGGGAGAATCGGGCGCGCGCGAGACCCGCGAGCTCGTGCGCCTGGGCAAGTTTGGGCTGATCACCCGTGACCCGGCGCCGGCGTATCTGACCTGGGACACGAACAGCCAGCGGGCCTCGCTGCTCAAGCGTCAGCCTGAAGGCGATGCGCTCTACAAGATTGACGATTACCTGACCAACACCCGCGGAGTGGCGTCGGTGGCCATTGACCCGACGGCCGGCTCGTTGCTCAGCCGCCTGGTCGATGCCCCGGGGCTGCGTGATCGCATTGCTGCCGGCGGTCTGATCGGCAACCTGATTCTCACCCTGGGGGCGGTGGGCGTGGCCATTGCCGTCTTCAAGCTGATCAGCATCATGATCGTCAGCGCCAAGGTGGCCCGTCAGCGCGCCGACATCCAGCACCCCCGGGCCAACAACCCGCTGGGGCGGATGCTCCAGATCTACGAAGACAATAAGGAGCAGGACACCGAGACCCTGGAAATGCGCCTGGGCGAGGCGATTCTGGAGGAGCGGCCGAAGATCGACCGTTTTGTCGGCACCATCAAGGTCATCTCGGCGGTGGCGCCGCTGATGGGTCTGATGGGCACCGTGATCGGCATGATCGCGACCTTCCAGGCCATCACCCTGTTTGGCACCGGCGATCCCAAGACCATGGCCGGGGGGATCTCCCAGGCCCTGGTGACCACGGTGGAGGGTTTGACCGTGGCGATCCCGACCGTGCTGCTGCACGCGGTGGTCAACGCCCGGGCCACCGCCTTGATCAACACGCTCAAGCACCAGACCGCCGGACTGATTGCCGAGCGCATGGAAGCCCGGGCCGAGCGCCGGGCCGCGTAGTCACCGACTCATGGAATCCTTCGAGTTTTTCCTGGCCGACATCACCTTCCAGGTGACCAATTTCATGATCCTGGGCGGCGACGTGCTGCTGCTGATTGCCGCGGCGATCTTCATCATGTGGGGGTTTATTGTCGAGCGGGCGCTGTTTTTCTACGTCCGTTATCCCGGCAAGGCCCGGCGCATCCGCAACCTGTGGGCGGCGCGCAGCGACCACCACAGCTGGCAGGCGCACAAGATCCGCCTGGCGCTGCTCAACGCCATGCGTCAGCAGACCCGTGCCTACATCAACACCGTCAAGACCGTCGTGGCCATCTGCCCGCTATTGGGCTTGCTGGGCACGGTGACCGGCATGATTGCCGTGTTTGACGTGATGGCCTCGGCCGGCATGGGCAACCCGCGGCTGATGGCCGACGGCGTGGCCAAGGCCACGGTGCCGACCATGGCCGGCATGGTGGGGGCGCTCTCCGGTGTCTTCGCCATCTACTGGCTGGAATGGCAGGCCAAGCGGCGCATGGAGCACCTGGCGGATCACCTGGTGACCGAGCACAGCGACGAGGTGCCGGCATGAGGGATTTTCTGAGTGAAGGCGATGACGATGCGGTCGATTCCGAGATCGACCTGACACCGATGCTGGATGTCGTCTTCATCATGCTGATTTTTTTCATCGTCACCGCCAGCTTTGTCAAAGAGGCCGGTTTTGACGTGAACCGGCCGCCGCAATCCAACCAGCCGCCGAAGAAGGACGAGATCAAGAACATCCTGGTGAGCATTGCAGCCGACGGGCAGTTGTTTATCAACCGTCGGCCGGTGGATGCAGGGGCGCTGACGGCGAACATCAAGCGCCTGCATGCCGAGAACCCGAAGGGCGCGGTGGTGATCCAGGCCGAGGACGACTCGGCCAACGAGCGGCTGATCACGGTGATGGACGCGGCGCGCAAGGCCGGCGTCTACAACGTCTCCATCGCCTCGAACTAGGGGGGATCATGAGCACAACCACCCCACCCAGCGCCATCGACGAGGTCATCCGCATCCACTGGATGCACGGCCTGGTGCGCACGCTGATCGGCATCGCCATCGGCTTGCTGATGACCTTCTTGCTGTACTGGCTGATGTCGGTGCTGGTGGCGGCGGGCAAGAACGCGCTCACCGAAGCCCCGGCGGGGCGGATTGTCGACTTTGTGCGCGTGCCCAACCCGCCGCAGCTACGCACCGAGCAGCCCAAGCCGGAGAAGCCGAACAAGCCGCAGATCGCGCCCAAGACGCCGCAGGTGCAGACCCAGGCGGTCAAGCCACAGGGCAACACCGTGAACATCGGCGCGATGTCGGTGGACAGCGACCTGGCGGTGGACACCAGCGCGGGCCTGTCGGCCTCCGACGGCGAATACCTGCCCATCGTCAAGGTGGCGCCGGTGTATCCCCGACGGGCCCAGACCCGCGGCATCGAAGGCTGGGTGCTGCTGAGTTTTACCGTGACCGAAACCGGCAGCGTGATCGACCCGCAGGTCATCGACGCCGAACCCTCGGGCGTCTTCGACTCGGCCGCCAAAAAGGCCGTCGAACGCTTCAAGTACAAACCCCGAGTGGTCAACGGACAACCCCAGGTCGTCACCGGCGTCGAGCATCTCATTACCTTCAAGCTGGATGATTGATATGCGTCTGCTGCACATCACTTTGCTATCGCTCATCGTCTCCACGTTGCTGAACAGTCAGGCGGCCTGGGGTGCCAATGACGATGACAAGCGGCGTAAGCCGCCGACCAAGGTGACCGAGAAGCTGTCGCCTGAGGTGTATCAGAAGATTGAAGAAGCGCAGACCGCCCTGGAAGAAAAGCGCCTGAACGACGCCGAAGCACTCATGAACGAGTTGAAGGCCAAGGCGGACAAACTGAATGACTACGAAAAGGCCCAGACCTACAACTTTCTCGCTGCGATCCACTACGAGCAGAACCGCACCGACGCCACCATTCAGGACTACATCGACATTCTGAAGTTGGAAGAGGCGCCGGAGCAGATTCGCAACAACTCACTGTTTCGTCTGGCGCAGCTGTATTTCGTCCAGGAAGAGTACGAAAAGTCTGTCCGCATCCTTGATGAGTGGATGCAGCGGGTCGAGTCGGTGCGACCGGAAGCGCATATGCTCAAGGCGCAGGCGTACTACCAGTTGGAGCAGTACGAGCAGGCCGAAGGCCCGGTGATCTCGGCGATGAAGGAAGCAAGGCGGCGTCAGCAGTCACTGCAGGAAAACTGGTTGGCGCTGTTGCGCGCCATCTACTACGAGCAGGGTGAGTACAAGAAGGCGGTCAAGGTGCTCGGCGAACTGGTCGAACGCTGGCCAAATCCGAACTATTACAAGCAGCTCGCCGGCATGCTGGGACTGATGGGGCAGCAGCAGGGCCAACTCTACGTCATGCACGCGGCCTACAGTGCAGGCATGCTGGAAGCCGAATCCGAGATTCTGAACATGGCTCGCCTGTACATGGCAGAGGATGCGCCCTTTCCCGCCGTTGAGCTGATCAAACAAGGCTTGAGGCAGGGCGAGATCGAGCAAACGGCTGAGAATCTGCAGTTGCTCGCCCAAGCCATGGCCTTGGCCAAAGATCATGAGGGCCAGATTCCAGTGTTGAAGAAGGCCGCCGAGCTATCCGGCGAAGCGCGCCAGTACCTGTACCTCGGGCAAGCCCAGGTGGCGCTCTACCAGTGGGCGGATGCTGCCGAGTCCTTGAACAAGGCACTGTCGATTGGCGATCTGGATCGGACAGGCAGCGTGTACATGCAGCTGGGCACGGCGTATTTCAATCTGAAACGCTACGGTCCGGCGCTGCAGGCGTTCAAAGAAGCCCGCTCTTATCCGGATTACACGAAGCAAGCCGCGCAATGGGTGACCTTCGTAAACCAGGAAATCGCCCGGCAGCGCGCGATCGGTCAACTCTGAGCTGGCGACCCCACGCCTAGCGTGGATGGCTTGCGTAAGAGCCCCAAAGCACAGGGCATGCGTGGGCCAGCGTGCAGTCTGCCCCCCTCGGTGAGATCGGTCCAAGCAGCGTTGATTCGCCCTCTGCGAATTGGCGCGTGTCTCTTGTCTGAAACGATTAAGCGTCGCTAATCGCTCTCTGGCTCTCAACGATTGCAGTGCCCTGGCACGGGGCGGACGCTGCGCGCGGAGGCGCCAACGGTGCATCGGTCCCACGCTATGCAACTGCTGGCTAACAGCCAAGTCAGAATGCTTGTCTAACCTCTTGCTGTTTTTCAATCTAAATCAATGCACTAACCGTGTGTGTCGCCGATCGGTCTGATCGGAATCCGGGCACCACGCACGCGATATCGGTCAAGATCTCAGACTCCCGCCATCTTGATTGTGGATGGTCAATCTCGGGTTGCAAAGCGCGTTCATTATGCGCAAAATGAATGCCGTTCATTTATGGACTAGAGTTCATTGACTCATCGTCGGCCGATCACCCCATGAGCACAGCGCAGCGGCGCGAACGTGAGTTCGCTGCCCGGGAAAAAGCCATTCTGGGCCACGCTCGGACGATGATTCGCGACGCAGGGTTTCTGAACCTGCAGATGGCGGAGCTGGCGCGCCGTTCGGAATATGCAACCGGCACGCTTTACCACCACTTCCGCTGTAAGGAAGACCTGCTTTATATGCTCGCCACCGAAGGCATGCAGGAACGCCAGATCATGTTGAGACGGGTCGTCGATTGGGACGCCAATTCTCGTGATCGCATGGCGGCGACGGGGTATGCCGACTGGTTGTTCGTGGAGGCACATCCTGATCATTTCCGCCTTGAGCAGTTGGTGCGCGCGGCCGATATCTGGATGCGGGCGACACCGCAGGTCCGCGAATCGACGATGGATTACGGTGAGGCTTGCGCCCGGTTGGTGTTCGGGATCGTTGGAGACGCGGCGCGGATGGGTGATCTGGACCTCAAAGACCGGACCGCCCAGCAGATCGCCTTCGGGTTCTGGACGATGTCCGTGGGCACCCACACGATGACCCACGCGGAAGGGCTGATCGAACGTTTGGACGTGCGACAGCCGTATGTCATGTTGGCGCGCAATTATCAGGCGCTGTTGAACGCGCTGAACTGGATGCCATTGCAGGACCCCGGAGACGAAAACGCGTTGCACATGTTTTTTGAGCGTGTGCACAGCGAGTTGTTTTCAGATTATCCGGTCCCGCGGTGGAGTGGACGCAAGGACGAGTCGGAGTCACAGGATGATGCTTAGATACTTGGCTGTTGCGGCAGTCTCCGCATGGTCGGTCGTGGGGATGGCGGCCGAGGTGCCCCTGCTGACACCGGACGATGTCTTCACTCTCGCGTTGGAGCATGACCCTGTGTATGCCGCCGCCGTTGCTGAGCAGGCGGCCGGTAGTCAGGCCTATCGTATTCGTCGCGCCAGCGTGCGGCCGAGCCTGTCGGCCAATGCTGGCGTTGCGCGCGTTGACCGGCGTATCGAATCCGAATTCTTCACAGGCGGTACCGGCGGCGCTTTTGAGGAAAACTACGACGAGTACAACTATGGCGTTTCGCTGACGCAACCGCTGTTTCGTTGGGATCTGCTGTCGCAGCTCGATATCGGCCGTGTCGAGGTGGTCGCCGCTGAAGTTGCTCTCAAGCGGACCCGTCAGGAATTGATGGGGCGCCTGGCGCGCGCCTATGTCGAGGTGTTGGGCGCCAACGATGGCTTGCAGACGGCGCAATCGCGCCGCGAGGCAGTTCAGCGGCAACTGGATCAGGTCCGAGATCAGGTGGATGTCGGGGCGGTTGCGATCACCGGGTTACGTGAAGCCGAAGCCGAGTTCGATCTATCCGAGGCCGAAGTGATCGACGCACAGCTGCGCGTCGACGATGCGGTGGATCAGCTCGCCAGAATCATCGGCACGGCGGCGTTCGAGCTGGCCCCGGTTCAAAGCGTGGAGCCGCTGCAGGAGGCAACCAGCCGCCCGCTGGCCGACTGGTTGATCGCCGCGCAGGAGCGCAATACCAACGTGGTGGCGGCGCGCCTTCGGGCCGAAGTGGCGCGACTGGATATTCGCACCAATGAATCTTCGCGCCTGCCGCAGTTGGACCTGACCGCAAGCTACGGCCGCAATGACACCTCGGAATCCATGATCGGGCAGGATGCCGAGGAGGGCCGAATCGGCTTGAACCTGACGGTTCCGATTTTTACCGGCGGTGCCAATGTGGCGCGGCTGGACGCAGCGCGGGCGACCTATCTGCAACGTTCCGAGGAGTTACGCGCCGCTCGTGAGCTGGCGGAGTCCGAAGTTCGCACGGCCTGGCGCACGGTCCGGGCGTCGAAGCGGCGTATCGCCGCGCGTGAGCGGGCCATGCGGTCCACACGCACGGCACTCAGGGCCGTCCGTGACGGTTACGAGGTCGGGACGCGGACGCTGAGTGATGTACTTGCGGCGGAGCAGTCTGCGTTGCGCGCCATCCAGGAATTCAATGCGGCGCGCCACGATTACGTGGTGGCAGTCGTGGACTTGAAGCTGGCGGCCGGCACCGTGACGGATGCCGATATCCCCAAGATTGACGCCGTGTTCACCGGCAATGAGACAGGGAATGTGAAATGACCAAACGACTTGTCATCGTCCTACTGGCACTCGGTGTGCTGTTCGGCGCCATTTTTGGCTTCAAGGCATTCATGAATGCCCAGATGTCGAAATATTTCGAGAACATGCAACAGCCGCCGGTGGCTGTTACCACGACAACGGCTGAAAAAACGGTTTGGGAGCCCACGATTCCCGCTGTTGGTACGTTGCGGGCCGTGAATGGTGTCGTTGTCTCGGCCGAGTTGCCGGGAGTGGTCGAGAGCATTGACTTTGATTCTGGCCAATCGGTTCGGCGTGGGGACCTACTGATTCAGCTTGATACCAGCACCGATCTGGCGCAGTTGGCGGCGCTGGAAGCTCAACTTCGTCTCGCGAGGTCCGAACTGAAGCGCCAGAATGAACTTCGCCGCCGCGGCACCAATGCCGAAGCCGACCTAGATGCGGCGCAGGCCACCGCTGCGCAGCTTGAAGCGCAAATTGAAAGCCAACGGGCGACCATCGACAAGAAAGCCATCAAGGCCCCCTTCGATGGCGTTGCCGGCATACGCAAGGTGGATATCGGACAGTATGCCGGTGCCGGTACGGGAATTGTGTCGTTGCAACAGCTCGACCCGATGCTGGTCAGCTTTACGCTTCCAGAACAGCGCCTCAATGACGTTGAGCCAGGACAGATCGTGCGGATGCAGGTCGACAGCGTGTCCGACACGGTTTTCACCGGCCATATCACTGCAGTCGAGCCCAGTGTCGAACAAGCGACTCGCAATTTCGCGGTGGAAGCCCGTGTTGACAATGCTTCGCGCAAGCTGCGACCCGGGCTGTTCGCCCGCATCAACGTCGTGATGCCTCAAGTGGAGGAACATATCACCTTGCCGGCAACGGCTATCTCGTATAACCCCTACGGAGATTCGGTCTACCTCGTGACCGACGGCGACGCAGGGGACGACGGCAACCGGTCAAAGGTTGCGGAACGAGTTTTCGTGAAGATAGGGGATCGCCGAGGCGACCAGGTTTCGGTACTCGAGGGTGTAGATGCCGGCGCGCAGGTCGTCACCTCTGGTCAACTCAAGCTTCGGAACGGTTCTCGTCTGAACATCAATAATGATGTCACTCCGGACAACAATCCTAAGCCCAACCCGGCCAACAAGTAGGGGACGGATATGGCGTTCACCGATATTTTCATCCGCCGGCCCGTGTTGGCATCGGTGGTCAGCCTGCTGATCGCTATCGTCGGGCTACGTGCGTTCCAGTCGTTGACCGTGCAGGAATACCCACAGGCCGAGAATGCAGTCATTACCGTGACGACGGTATACACCGGTGCGGATGCAGACTTGGTCCAGGGATTCATCACGACACCGTTGGAGCGAGAGATTGCTAGTGCCGACGGTATCGACTATCTGCAGTCATTCAGCCAGCAGGGCGTCTCCACGATCCAGGCCAACCTGAAGCTGAACTACGACGCCTACGAGGCGCTCACTCAGATCACTTCTAAGGTCAACAAGATCCGTGCTGATCTGCCGAGCGGCTCCGAAGATCCGACCATCGATCTAACGGTTGGCGAGACTACGGCCACGATGTACATATCGTTCTATTCGGAGGTGCTGGAGAACAATCAGATTACGGATTACCTCACTCGCGTGGTGCAGCCCCAATTGCAGACCGTGCAGGGTGTACAGAAGGCCGAGATCTTGGGTGCACGAACCTTTGCTATGCGGATATGGATGCAGCCGGAACGCATGGCGGGACTGGGGGTAACGCCTGCTGATGTATATGCGGCTTTGGGCGCAAACAATGTGCTGGCTGCCGTTGGGCAGACGAAGGGGTCGATGATCTCGTTTGATCTGACCGCAGAGACTGATCTGCATTCCGCTGAGGAGTTCAAGAATCTCGTCGTAAGGGAGGAGAGGGACGCGTTAATCCGGCTCGGTGATGTGGCGTCAGTTGTCCTCGGCGCCGAAAGCTATGACGTCGATGTTCAGTTCAACTCGCAAAAGGCAACCTTCTTCGGAATCAACGTGGTACCAGGCGCGAACGTGCTCGATGTGATTGCGGACGTTCGTGAACTCTTTCCCAGAATCGTTGAGCAAATTCCAGAAGGCCTTGAAGCCGAGATCGTCTACGACGCCACGCGCTACATCGAGGATTCGATCTCCGAGGTGCAGGCCACGCTGATCGAGGCGATGGTGATCGTGATCGTCGTGATCTTTCTCTTCCTTGGCAGTGTCCGAAGCGTGATCATCCCGGCGATCGCCGTACCGCTGTCGCTGCTGGGCGCAGGTTTCGTCATGTTGGTTATGGGGTTCTCGATCAACCTGCTCACTTTGCTGGCGCTGGTCCTCGCGATTGGCATGGTGGTGGATGACGCCATCATCGTTGTCGAGAATATCCACCGTCATATCGAAGACGGCATGGAACCGAAAGAAGCCGCGTTGGTAGGTGCGCGGGAGTTAGGTGGCCCTATCGTGGCCATGACCATCACACTGGTGGCTGTCTACGCCCCAATCGGGTTACTCGGTGGGCTGACCGGTACGTTGTTCATCGAGTTCGCCTTTACGCTCGCCGGTGCCGTTCTGATCTCGGGGATCGTGGCACTTACGTTATCCCCGATGATGTGCGCCAAGCTGCTCAAGGCGAATAACGGCAATGATCAGAGCGGATTCGCGGGCTTTCTGGATCGCCAGTTTACAAAACTTGAGAACGGCTATGAGCGTCGTTTGCATGGGGCACTCAACACGGTGCCCGTAATTTTGGTATTCGGTGGCGTAGTGCTGATTTCTTGTTATTTCTTGTTTGTGTCAGCAAATAGCGAACTTGCACCCGAGGAAGACCAGGGCATCGTGTTCATGTTGTCGACGGGTGCTCCCAATTCCACTATTGACCAAACCACCATGTGGACTGAGTACATGGCCGGCAAGATCCGTGAGAATGAGAGCGTCGAGAATATCTTTCAGATCAACGGCGTCGGGTTTTCGGGTCCAGCGGTCAATTCGGCGATTACCGGAGCGACGTTGCATGCTTGGAGCGACCGGGACAAGAGCAACAAACAAGTCCAGCAGGAGATGCAGGGTGTGATCTCGCAGATAGCCGGATTGGATACCGCTGCATTTATACCGCCACCATTGCCCGGCGGCAGCAACGGACTCCCGGTTCAGTTCATCATTGGGTCCACCGACGAATCGCGTGCGATCTACGACGTCACCCAGGAATTTCTTCAACGCGTCCGCGAGTCCGGGATGTTCATTTTTGTTGAATCTGACCTGCGGATCGATAAGCCGCAGGTAGAGGTTGAGATTGACCGTGAGAAGGTTGCCGCGATGGGCCTCTCGATGCAGGACATTGGGACGAACCTTGCGGCGATGTTGTCCGGTGGTTACGTCAATCGCTTCTCGATTCAAGGACGCAGCTACAAAGTGATTCCGCAGGTTGCCCGTGAGGACAGGCTGAATCCGGATCAACTGGGCACCTACCATGTCCGCACGCCTGCTGGCGAGATGGTTCCGCTATCGACTGTGGTGTCCTTGAACGAGGTCGTCCGGCCTCGGATGCTTAAGCGCTTTCAGCAACTCAATGCTGCGACCATCCAGGGTGTTCCGGTTCCGGGTATTGCGTTGGGAGACATCTTGAGCTTTATGGAGAAAACGGCGGAAGAGATTCTTCCAGAAAGCTATACCGTCGACTATGCGGGCCAGTCTCGCCAGTTTAAAGCTGAGGGTAGTGCGCTCGTGGCAACGTTCTTTTTTGCACTCGTCATCATCTATCTGGTTCTGGCAGCGCAGTTCGAGAGCTTCGTCGACCCGATTATCATGCTCGTTACGGTACCGATGTCGATTTGCGGTGCGTTGATCTTCATTAGCCTCGGACTCACGTCGCTGAACATCTATTCCCAGGTCGGACTGGTCACCCTCATCGGAGTGATTTCCAAGCATGGCATCCTGATCGTGGAGTTTGCGAATCAGTTGCAGACGCGGGATGGCTTCGACAAGCGTACCGCCATCGAAAAGGCAGCGGCCATTCGGCTGCGGCCCGTGTTGATGACCACCGCGGCGCTGGTGATAGCTGTGGTGCCGCTGATCACCGCCAGCGGGCCGGGGGCAGCGTCCCGCTTTGCGATCGGCGTCGTGATCGCCTCCGGCATGACCATCGGCACGCTGTTCACGTTGTTTGTCGTACCCGGCATGTACATGGTCCTGGGGCGCGATTTTTCCACCCGCGAGGCCAAGGTCGCCTGATTGGAGCAGGGCTTGTTGCCTGCTCTGCGAGCATCGCGGACAATAGCGGCGACTTGGGGCGGTAGCTCAGCTGGGAGAGCGTCGCGTTCGCAATGCGAAGGTCGGGAGTTCGATCCTCCTCCGCTCCACCAAGTTCGTCGTCCGATTCGGACCAAAAGAAACCGCGCACAGGCGCGGTTTTTTTGTGCATTGGATACGTCGGCATACCGGGCGAGACTGCCCGATTGTGAGAGGCCCAGGTTCGCGTTTGCGGTCGCAGGTCTGGTAGAAGTGGATACGAGCACGCTGGCGGCCCATTCGGGAAACTTGGACTGTGTTGGGGCAGGGACATGATGTCGATGCGATGGGCAGTGGGGCTGGCACTGGGCGGGATTGGTGCCGTGGTCGCGTTACTCATCTATGTGACAACGCTACAGCTCGGCATTAGTGAGCAGCAGGCGGTCGCGGAGAACCGCCGTACGCAGACCTTCAAGCTGGCTGAGCGCATGCGTCAGAGCTCGAACGAGTTGACGATGATGGTGCGGCTTTATGTCGCCACCGGCGATGTCCGCTATCGCGAGTATTTCAACGAAATTCTGGCGATTCGCAACGGCCAGTCGGCCAGGCCGCGAGACTACGATGGCTCGTTCTGGGATCGCCGCCTGGCGGATCCGGATGTGGTTGTTGACTATGGAGCGGCCAAATCCCTCGTCGACATGATGCGGGAAGCCCGATTTGCGGATTCGGAGTTCACGACGCTGAATACCTCGCGCGAGGAATCCGACCGTCTGGCCGAGATCGAGACCGAGGTAATGCAGGCGCTGGAAGCCATCGGGGAGCCGCCAGGAACCGCGGCGTACTACCAGGCGGTCTATCCGCTTTATCAGCGGCTGACCGGCCCCGAATACTTCGATTACAAGCACCGCATCATGGCATCGGTGGAATCCTTCATCGGTCTGGTGAATGCCCGCACCGGTGCCGAGGTGGCGGCGCTGGCACGCCAAAGCCGGTCGTTGCTGCAATATCAGGTGTTTCTGGTAATGCTGCTGGTTCTGGTTTGCACGGGCTTGTTGGTCATGGCCGAGCGGAGCATCGTCCGGCCGCTGCGCCGGCTCACCGACGGCGCCAACCGCATTGCCTCCGGCGCCTATCACCATCGCGTTCGTATTGATTCGGTGCGCGAATTGGAGCACTTGGGCGCGGATTTCAATTGCATGGCGGATGCCATCCAATCGGACATTTTGCTGCGCAAGCAAGCCGAGGGGCGGGCCCGGCAGGCTCAGGACGCCGCGGAGCAGGCCGATCAGGCCAAAAGCGATTTTCTCGCCAACATGAGTCATGAGATTCGCACGCCGATGAACGCAGTCATGGGGATGGCGCATCTGGCATTGCAAACCGATCTCAACGACCGGCAGCGTAACTATCTGAAGAAGATCGAGTCCGGGGCGCAAAGCCTGTTGCGCATCATCAACGACATTCTGGATTTCTCGAAGATCGAAGCCGGCCGGATGGACCTGGAGTCGGTACGTTTCTCGCTGCATGAGGTGATGCAAAATGTCGCGGATATTGCGGCGACACGCACTGCCAACGCCGAGATCGAGGTGTTGTTCGATCTGCCGCCGACCCTGCCGACGGAGATGATGGGCGACCCGCTGCGACTGGGTCAGGTGTTGATCAATCTGGTCGGCAACGCGATCAAGTTCACCACGCAAGGCGAAGTGATCGTGCGGGTGGAGGTGATGGAGCGTAACGATACGCACGTTGAACTGCAGTTCTCCATCCGCGACACAGGTGCCGGCATGACGCCGGAGCAGGTTGCCAGGTTGTTTCAGGCGTTCACCCAGGCTGATGCCTCCACCACTCGCCGGTTCGGTGGCACCGGGTTGGGGCTCACCATTTCCCAGCGGCTCGTCGGGATGATGGGCGGCACGATCAAGGTGAGTAGCGAGTTCGGAGTCGGTAGCACCTTCTCCTTTGTGCTGGCTTTCCCGACCGGCGCCGACGTGCGCAGCCTGGCCGAACGCGCCGGCGACCACCTGCTCGGCCTGCGTTGCCTGGTGGTCGATGACAATCCGGCCGCACGGGACATCCTCTCCGCCACGCTGGAGGGTTTTGGGCTTAGCGTGGTCTGCTCGGCCTCGGGTGAGGAGGCCGTCGAGGAGGTGCAGCCCCGGCGCTTTGATCTGGTGCTGATGGACTGGCGCATGCCCGGCATGAACGGCATCGAGGCAGCGGCTGAAATCCGCCGACGCTGTGGCCATGATCTGCAGATGATCCTCGTCACCGCCTACGGGAGGGAGGAGGTTCTCGCCCAGGTGGATTCCGAGCGTTTCGACGGTTATCTGATCAAGCCAGTATCGGCATCCACATTGCTGGACACCCTGGTCGAATTACGCAATCCGAAAAACAAAGATGGCGTCGTGGTCGTCCCCGCCGAGACGAGCCGGCCGCTGGCAGGCGCTCGGTTGTTGCTGGCGGAGGACAACCCCGTGAACCGTGAGATCGCGGTCGAAATGCTGGAGTCGGCGGGTGCCCAGGTTGATGTCGCAGTGACCGGTCGGCAGGCCGTGGATCAGGCCATGACGCAGACCTACGGCGCGGTTCTGATGGACATGCAGATGCCGGAGATGGACGGCTTGGAGGCCACCCGGATCATTCGCCGCCAGTCAGGCCCGTCGCAGAAAATCCCGATCATCGCGATGACAGCCAATGCCATGGCTGCGGATCGTCAGCGCTGTCTGGATGCCGGCATGAACGACCATATTGCCAAGCCGGTCAACGCCCGCAGTCTGATCGCAACGGTGGTGCGCTGGGTTGGCGAAGGGGAGGATGCGACGGCTTCGCCGGAGGCTGGCATCGATGCGCAGCTCGCTCTGCAGCGAGCCGGTGGCAACGCGGTGTTGCGTGATCGCATGCTCCATGTGTTCATCGAACACCATCGTGACGACCCTGAGCGCTTGCGTACTGCACTGGCCGAAGAGGATTGGGAAACCCTGCGCCAGTTGGGGCATGCGCTCAAGGGCTCGGCAGGCACCATCGGGTTCCCTGCGCTGGAGACTTGCGCGGGCCGACTGGAATCGCTGGCACGGGACGAGAACGACCTTCTTGCCGCTGCCGCTCCGGTCGACGACATCGAACGTGCTTTGTCGCACCTGCTGGCAGCGCAAACCGCGGCCGAATCCGTGATGCCGGGAGCCGGTAAGCCGGTGACCGCTGCCGGGAAAGACGTGGCCCCGATTCTGCGTGATCTCCGAACCGCTCTGGCCGAGGGCGACACCCACGCCAGGGCTTCTCTGGAGCAATTGGAGCAGATGCTGGATGACCCGCCGCCCGTGTTGTCGACTATCCGCGCGCTGATGACGGCGTACGCCTTCGAGGAGGCGAGTCGCGAGATCGATACGCTGGCGGCAGCGCTGGGGGTCGAGGTATGAGGTCGCCGGCGGCCACCGTGCTGGTCGTGGACGACACGCCGGAGAACATCGAGTTGTTGGACGGCATCCTCTCCACTCAGTATCGGGTCAAGGTGGCCACCAACGGTGAGCGCACCTTACAGATTGCGCGTAGCGACGAGCCACCGCATCTAATTCTGCTCGATGTGATGATGCCGGGCATGGACGGCTACGAAGTCTGTCGCAAGCTGAAAGAAGACCCGCGCACGCGGCGCATCCCGGTGATTTTCATCACCGCACGTTCGGACATGGAGGACGAACGTCGCGGGCTTCAAGTGGGCGCGGTCGATTACATCACCAAGCCGATCAGCCCGCCGATTGTCGAAGCCCGGGTGGCCACGCATCTGGCCCTGGTGGATCAGCGGATCGCGTTGGAGAGCAACGTTCGCGAGCGTACGCTGGAACTCACCGAGGCATTGGACGCCCTGGAGCGTGAGCGCCGGGAACATGCCAGCGCGACGGCGCGAGCCGACTATCTGCTCAGTTTCGATACGGTCACCGGTGTTGCCAACCGGCACGATTTCGTCATGCGCCTGGAACGCACCGCCGACCGGGTGCGGCGTGCAAAGCAACGGCTGGCGCTGGTTTCGATCAACCTCGACCGCTTCCACATGGTCAACGCCGCACATGGCGAACAGTTTGGCGATCGCCTGCTGCGGGCCGTGGCCCAGCGGCTGGGACAGTGCATTCGCGCCACCGATCTGCTGGCTCGCATCGGCCCGGACGAGTTCGTCACGCTGCTCAGCGAGGACGAACGATTGTCCGGCGACGATCTACCCTCGGCCGCGGCGGAGCTGGGTGAGCGCATGCTGGCCGCAGTACGCCGCCCCTTCGAGTTACGTGACACGGCGGTCGCCGGCCCGATCGAAGTGACCGCCAGCGGCGGGGTCACGCTGTTCCCGGATGACGGCGACGAACCGCTGGGGCTGATCAAGCGATTGCAGGCGGCCACGATCCACTCCAAGAGCAGTGGCCGTGATCAGATCAGCCGCTACTCGCCGACGCTTGATGCCAACCTGGGCCATCAGCTGCAGCTTGAGCAGCGCCTGCGCGATGCGCTGCGCAATCGCGTGCTCGAAGTCTATTTTCAGCCGAAGATTCGGGTCAGCGATCGTCATATCAGTGGCGCCGAGGCCCTGGTGCGATGGCCGGACGGGCAGGGCGGCTTCATCAGCCCGTCTGAATTCGTGCCGTTGGCCGAGGACACCGGCTTGGTCGTGGCGTTGGATCGCTATGTGCTCGAAACCGTGGTGTCCAATGCGTCGCTCTGGCGCGCTGTCGCGCAGTACGGCGTGCGGATTGCCGTGAATCTGTCCGCGGCGAGTTTCGGTTCAAGAGACCTGCTGCAGGTCACCCGCCAAGTGCTGGACGCCGCGCCGGAACCGGTTTGTCTGGAGTTCGAGCTAACCGAGCATACGTTGCTGGGAGACGTGCAGTCGGTGATTCACCGGCTCCATGCGTTGCGCGAGATGGGCGTCACGCTGGCCCTGGACGACTTTGGCACCGGTTACTCGTCGCTGGCCTATCTCAAGCGTCTGCCATTTGACGTGTTGAAGGTTGATCAAAGCTTTGTCCGCGACATCGAAACCGATGCGGAAGATCGGGCCATCGTCGGCGCGATACTCGCGTTGGCCAAGCGGCTGGACTTCAAGACGGTCGCCGAAGGCGTCGCCACCACACGCCAATTCGAGTTCGTGGAGTCCCACGGTTGCGACGAGGTTCAGGGGTTTCTGTTCAGCCCGGCGCTGCCAGGGGGCGAATTCATGGCACTGCTGGGCAAGCCAGCAGTGCCTGCCTAACACCGTCGTTAAAGGGTGCGCTGACGACTCGCGACTGCGTTGCCCGACGCGGTAGAAATCAGCAGGGCTTGCGGCACGCCACCCGGTGCCGGTTGCAACTCGCCAATTCCGTTTCCGTGACTGCGCTGGACCGAAAGGCGGTGGTGGCGAAGTTCGCGCTCTGGCGCCCATGTCGTTTCGTTGTCGCGAAAGGACACGGTTTCGGCGACAAAAACATCCAGTTCCAAGGTGTCTTTGGATGTCCACGTGCCGTGAATGCGGTAGGCGTCTGCCGGAAGTTCAGCGGGCGATTGCTCGCTGGCCAGATTCGTCATTTGAATCGACTCGCCTGGTGCTGCATCAAGTGCCAACTGTTGAGCACCACCGGATGCCGTTGGTAACGCAAGGACCAGGCGGAGTTCATTGGTGTCGGCTGATTCAGCCGAGCCGGTTGATAATGTGAACAGGACGATCACGCACAAGGTTGCGAATGCGGCGATGAGCTTGGCCATAGGTATTCCCTCCCGTGGGGTATAGCGATTCAATAGTTTTAGTCGTTCAACAGCAGATAGGGGTCGGATACCGTCAAGGCTTGCACCTCCACACCCAGACCACCCCGGATCGAGACGCGGCGAACCGTTCCCAGGCACTCCCAGTCGAGCGGCCCAGCGAGGCTTTCGGTGCGAAAGCACAGCTCAACGCGATCGCCAACGCAGCGATGCTGATCCAGCAGAACGTATGCCCCACTTTGGCTAACGTTGGCCACCAGTGCATGGCTTCCGTCGACCGTGGCATCGCGCTGAATCGCAAAGCGTTTGGCGACTCGTCGTTCCATATTCGTGTCCGCTGCATAACCGATGTCGCTAGCTTGAAGGCAGACGCATCAGGTGGACATCGGTGGGTGGGTAGAAATCTCGCTGCCCCATGTGGGTGGTGGTGCTATACCGAACGATAGAGTAGCGGGGCTGCTCGGGCAGGTAGGATGTGCTGAGCGAGGCAAGCAACGTACGACGCGGGATTGGGGAATACTCGGAATGAAGGACGATGGTCAGGTCCCGGCACCTCAGCCGGCGATCAATCGGTTGGCAGGGACCACGGTTGTCGCTGATACCCAGCCATTATTCGCAGAGGGCGTGCGCGCCATGATTGATGGGGCGGACGACTTCGCGGTGGTGAGCTGCGTGTCGACGATTGCCGACCTCCATGAGTCAGTGGAGCGGGCGAAACCCGCCTTCGCCGTGCTGGACATGAAGCTCGAGGGCGGCAGCAGTTTTGAGCAGCTGTCGCGGATCCGTAGCGCGTCGCCCCAGACCAAGATTATTTTGTTGGCTGCGGAACTGGATGCTGCAGCGGCCATCGATGCGGTTCGCCACGACGTTCACGGGCTGCTGCTCAAAACTATGCCGACGGATTTGCTGATCGCTTGCTTGCGCAAGGTGGCTGCGGGCGGCCGCTGGGTCGAAATGCGATCCCTGGGGAGTGCCATTGAGCGGATGCTGGCGACCGACCAAGCCCAGCAGTCCGCCAAAGCCTTGTTGTCGGATCGCGAGCTGGAAATGGTGCGTTTTGTCTGCCGAGGCCTGCGCAACAAGGAAATCGCCACGCGCGCCCATGTGAGCGAAGGCACCGTGAAAACCCATTTGCACAATATCTACCAGAAGGTGGGAGTGAGCAGTCGCCTGGCGCTGATGCGTGTCGCCCAGGAGCGCGGGTGGGTCGCCGAACACGCGGACTGATTCCCAATAGATGGCCCAAGGCAAGGCGTACCGGTACATCGAAGAAGCGCTCTTGCCCGCAGTTACAGCGACAATCGGCGCGGATTCGCAGCGGTTGCCGGAAATTTCCTACACGGCCGCGCGTCACCTCTCCATGGTGGTGGATTTTGCGGGGTCGGTAGACTGCCGGGACCGTCTTGGAAGCCACTGGGGAGCACGTGACAGGGAAGTGGATTTATTGGGCTGGACTTCGGGCAGGTCTGCTCGGCGCAGCGCTGGCTCTGGTCAGTCCCATCGTTCAGGCAGAAGGGCTCACCCACGCCTTCGCCCACGCCATGGAACAGGACCCGACCTGGGCCGAAGCGCGGGCACGTTACGCCGAGGTGCTGGCCGACCGTGACCTTGCGCGAGCGGGCTACCACCCGGTGCTCACCGTGGCCGGGCGCGCGACTGCGAATCATCGCGAGGTGGTCGGTGATTATTTCGGGCTTCAGGACATTGATCGATCCGATGATTTCGAAGCCTTCGGGTACTCCATTCAACTTCGACAGCCAATACTCCGGCTGGACCGTTGGCGACAGCGCGACGCCGCGTCGCTACGGGTGGCCGCCGCTGCCGCACGCCTGAACGCAGCCGAGGTCGATCTGATGCTGCGCGTGGCGGATGCGTATTTCGCTGCGCTGGACGCCGAGCAGGATCTCGAATTCGCCAAGGCGGAGTTGCGCGCTATCTCGGACCGTGCGGATCAGGTGCGCGAGCAGGCACAGCTGGAAATCGCCACCGAGTTGGGTCGCTCCGAAGCGGATGCCCAGCGCGAGCTGGCCCGCGCGCGGGTCTTGCGCGCGGAGCAGGCTCTGCTGACCCGCCGTGCGGAGCTGGCGCTAATCACCGGTGAACCCACCATGGTGCTGTCCGCCATCCGCAGTTACGGGTATCTGCCCGAGCTGTCGACGACGGATCGCGAAGCCTGGGTACAACAGGCACGGGAGAGCAACCCGCTACTGGTGGCCACACGGCTGGAATCCGAGGTGGCCTCGCGTGCGGTGGACATCGAACGCGCCGCCAGACTGCCGACCTTGGATTTGATCGCCCAGCGTGACTACATCGACAACTCGGGCGGCGTATCCGGCGAGCGGGAGGATTCCGAGGATTTGATCGGTCTGGAACTGCGGCTGCCGGTGTTTGACGGCGGTGCCACACGCGCCCGAACCACGGCCGCTGTCGCCCGCTATGAGCAGGCCCTGGCCCGCCAGGCCCGTGCCCAGCGGCAGGCCGAATTCCAGGCGACCAGCGCGCATTCCGCCTTGCTGCTCGGGCGCGAACAGGTCGCAGCCTTGCGCACGGCCCGGTCGGCCACCTATGACGCCGTGGAAGCCACCGAAGGCGGGGTTTTTGCCGGCACGAGGACAGAAGTCGATCTCGTCCAGGCGCTGCGCGAGCGTTTCGATGCCGAACGGGCTCTCACCCGCGCGGTGCACGGTTATCTGCTCAACAGCCTGCGGCTCAAGGCCGCGGCCGGAACCCTGGGCACGCCCGATCTGATGTCCGTGAACCGGATGCTGGACGACTAAGGTCATGAGTTCGGCCCACCCACAACTGGTCTATCGGCGTCAGTCGCGTATTTCGACGCGCTATGCCGAGATCATCCTGCTTACGAGCCAGGATGACGGTCGGGTCTATCGCTTCGACGAAACCGAGTTTCGCCTGGCGTCGCTGTTTGACGGGACGCGTTCGCTGGCCGAGGCCGTGGAGGTGGCCAGGGCGCAGGGTACGGATACCGATATCGCAGCGGCCAAGCGGTTTCTGAGCGAGTTGGACCGTGCGGGGCTGCTCGAAGCCGAGACGGCTGCATGGCAAACCGCGGCCAATGATTCCGACCTCGCCGAAGCGACGCCGGGCGAATGGAATGCCGAGCGGGCGAATCGCGAAGCGGAGCCATTGGCCAAGTCCCGACTGGCGCGTCAGCATGCCCTGCGCGAAGCCCGCACGCCGGATATCGCCATTCACCTGCCCACGCGCTGGTTGCTGTGGGCCGGCCGGCTACTGAACTGGCCGATGCACGCCCGCTGGCGCATGGCTGCGCTGGGCGTGGTGCTGTTTTGCCTGGGGCTCGGTGTCTACAACAATCGGGTGGGGGTCTGGGTGGACCTGCAACGGTTGGTCGGACCCTGGGCCATCATCCAGATCGCGGCGCTGGGTTTTTTCTCGGTGAATCTGCTGGGGCAGATTGCTCGCGCTGCCGAGTATCTGCGCCGGGTTGGCAATCTGCCGGCGTTTGGCATCACCTTTATGTTGCGGGTGATACCTCGCTTTTACGCGGATGTGTCGCCGGTGATCGCGAATCACGACCAACGTTTCGCGACAACCGATCGCATGGCCGTGCTCGGGTCGTCGCTGGTGGCCATGCTTTCGCTGCTGGTGCTGGCAACGCTGGGCTGGTTTGTCAGCCGCCAGTCCGCATCCCATCTACCCTTGCTCTATGCCGGCGTCGCCGTGCTGTCAGGGTGGGTGTTTCTGCTGCGGCTCAATCCCATGTCGCGGCATGAGGGCTATCAGTTACTGGCCACGCGGCTGGACACGCCAGATCTGCGCGATGTCGCGGTCGCTTCCATTTTGGGCCGGGGCCGAATCTGGCGCCGTCTGAAACCGACGGGCGTATCCACGCCGGTCATTCGTCTGTACGCCTTGGCTGTCGTCGCCTGGATGGGGGTCGTCGCGTGGGTGTTGTTCCACCTGGTTGGTGTGTGGCTCGAACGCGAGTGGGCCGGCCTGGGTGTTGTCTTGTTCCTCGTCCTTTGCGGGGTTGCCATGTGGAATCCAATGAAACGAACACGGGCGCGCACTAAATTGGCGCAAGAAATG
>NZ_CAXRDQ010000078.1:0-10118 GCF_964229365.1 Abyssibacter sp.
CCGTAGATGTAAGGTTCCATCTGCGGATTCCAGTAACGGGTGCGGTGCCCGAAATGCACGCCGGCTTCCAAGAGCTGGCGCATGGTGATATCAGCCATGTTGATTAGTCCTGTTTGTACGGGGTTGGGCCTCCACGCTGCCCGCCATGCCGATTCCGCGAACGGAACACCCCGCATGACGTTGAATGGAGCGTGTGAGAAGTAGGATTAACCGCTCGAAAACTCGTCACCAAAGCGTTCAAACTGGCGTCGAATTGCCTTTGCGGCGCGCGATTTATACCATAACGCTCATTCCTAATCCAAGCGCCCGCCCGGGCGCTTTTTTGACTCTGGACCCCGAATGCCTGTTTCAATCAAGACCCCGGAAGAAATCGATGCGATGCGCACAGCCGGCGGGTTGGCCGCCGACGTGCTGTTGATGATTGAGGAGCATGTCAAACCTGGAGTGACTACGGGCGAACTCGATGCCCTCTGCCACGACTACATCGTCAATCAACAGCATGCGATCCCGGCCCCGCTGGGCTACGGGGGCGGTGGATCACGCCCGCCCTTCCCCAAATCGATCTGCACGTCGGTGAATCATGTCGTGTGCCATGGCATCCCCGGCAACAAGAAGCTCAAGCGCGGGGACGCGGTGAATATCGATGTCACCGTTATTAAGGACGGATTCCACGGCGACACCTCCAAGATGTTCTTCGTGGGTGAGCCGACCGTGCGCGCAAAGCGACTGGCGGACATCGCACATGAATGCATGATCGCCGGCATCCGGCAGGTGCGGCCAGGCGCAACGCTTGGCGATATCGGCGCCGTGATCCAGCAACATGCCGAGAGCAACGGCTTTTCCGTGGTTCGGGAGTATTGTGGACATGGGATCGGCCGCGTCTTTCACGAAGACCCGCAGATTCTTCACTATGGTCGCCCCGGCACCGGCATGAAGCTGAAAGCCGGCATGACGTTCACGATCGAACCGATGATCAATGCCGGCCGCAAGGAAACGCGATTGCTGCCGGATCAATGGACCGTGGTCACCAAGGATCACTCCCTCTCCGCGCAGTGGGAGCATACGATTCTGGTCACCGACAACGGCTTTGAAGTCCTCACGCTGCGCGACGGCGAGATGTAAATGGAATCCGAACTGGCTTCCTTTGGGATTGGGATCGAGGACGAACCTGACGTCATCAGTTCGCGCAAGCTGGACAAGCGACTGGTCGACGCCGGCGCGGACGTCGCAGCCCTGCGTGATGTATTGAGCTGGGGCCGCGAACTCGTCTCCACCAACTTCTACGCCGGGGTGTCGGCCCACGCGCTGGTGCGCGCGAACACGCGCCTGATCGACCAGACCTTGGCGCACTTGTGGGCGCTCACGCTGGGTGAGGCGGCTGAAACCTTGGGGCTTGTTGCGGTGGGCGGCTACGGTCGCTCCGAGCTGCTGCCCCACTCGGACATCGATTTGCTTGTCCTCTATCCGGACTCTGGTCTGGGCGCGGCGGAAGGCCTGCTGGAGCAGTTTCTGACAGCTCTGTGGGACCTGCGCCTGAACGTCGGCCACAGCGTGCGGTCCGCCAAGGAATGCCGAGAGCAGGCCGACGGCGACATCACGATCATGACGAACCTCATGGAGGCCCGGCTGATCGCGGGCGATGCCGATTTGCACCGCGCCATGCAGCAGCAAACCGCGCCGAACACCATCTGGCCGACCCAGAAGTTCTTCACCGCGAAACAGAAGGAGCAGGTTGCTCGGCACGCCAAGTTCGATGACTCAGGCTACAAGCTGGAGCCGAACGTCAAGGAAAGCCCGGGTGGTCTGCGCGACATCCACACCATTCTCTGGGTGGCCAAGCGCCAGTTTCCCGGTGCCACGCTCACCGACCTCAAGCGTCATGGCCTGCTCACAGCCCAGGAATGCGCAGAACTCGTCGCCGGCCAGGATTTTCTGTGGCGCGTTCGCTTCGCCCTGCACCTGATCGCCGACCGGCATGAGGATCGCCTGCTGTTCGACTACCAGGTGCGTATTGCCGAGCTGTTCGGCTTTGTCGACCAGTCGCACAATCGCGCGGTCGAACAATTCATGCAGTTGTACTACCGCCAGATCAAAGCGCTGTCCTGCCTGAACGACTTGATGCTGCAGATGTTCGAGGAAAGCATCCTGCACCCGGATGACGCCAGCGAGCCGACCCGCATCAACCGGCGTTTTCAGGCACGACATGGCTATATCGAGGTCATCGATGCCGGCGTGTTCCGGCGTCAACCCCAGGCCCTGCTGGAGATCTTCCTGCTATTGCAGAAGCGCACGGAGTTGCGCGGCGTGCGCGCACAGACGCTGCGCCTGATCCGCCGCGACCGCAAGCTGCTCAACGACCGGGTGCGTGGCGATATTCGCGCCAAGTCACTGTTCATGGAAATCATGCGCCAGCCGGGTGGCCTTACGCGCGCGCTGCGTCGCATGAACCGGTATGGCGTGCTGGGTCGTTATATCCCGGCCTTCGGCAATGCCATCGGGCGGATGCAGTACGACCTGTTCCACACGCTCACGGTGGACGAGCACACACTGTTCGTGGTCCGCAACATGCGGCGCTTGGCGATGCCCCAGTTCCGCGAAGAGCATCCGTTCTTCTCGGAAATCATGGATCGCGTTCCCAAGCCGGAACTGCTGTACCTGGCCGGGTTGTTTCACGACATCGCCAAGGGGCGCGGCGGGGATCATTCGGAGCTGGGCGCCGAAGATGCCGTCACCTTCTGCCTGGATCATGGCCTGCCGCAGTGGGACAGCGAACTTGTGGCCTGGCTGGTGCGCAATCACCTGCTGATGTCGATCACCGCGCAGCGCAAGGACATCACCGACCCGACGGTCATTCGGGAATTTGCAGCCGCCGTGCAAGATCGCATGCATCTGGACTACCTGCTGCTGATGACGGCCTGCGATATCCGCGCAACCAATCCGGCCCTGTGGAATTCCTGGCGCGAGACCTTGCTCAAGGATTTGTACCTGGCCACCTGCCGCCTGCTTTCGCGCGGCCTGGCCAATCCGCTGCAGCGTGATGTGCTGGCGCGGGAATCGCAGGATGCTGCCATGCAGCACATCGGCAAGGCCGCCGATCATGCCGAAGTCGAAACGCTGTGGGCACGGCTTGGCGACGATTATTTCCTTCGCCATTCCGATGAGGAGATCGCACATCACACATTGGCGATTCTGAGTCACGACTCCGGTTCGCCGCTGGTCACCCTGGGCGAAACCAGCGGCGGCGGTGTCACTGTCTTCATCTACATGAAGGACCAGGATCACCTGTTCGCCGTCACGACCGGCGTGTTGGCGCAGCTGGGGCTGACCGTGCTCGACGCCCGCTTGGAAACCACGCAGGACGGTTACGCATTTGACAGCTATGCCATCTGCGAAGGAGACGCCACGCCCATCGACGATGCCCACCGCAAGGAGGAGATTGTCGAAGCCCTGACCTCCGTGCTGTCCAACCCCGACATCTCCAGCGTCAATGTCACCCGCCGCGTGTCGCGCCAGTTGCGGCATTTCCGCACCCCGACGCAGGTGTATTTCAGCAACGACGCCGACCGGGCACGCACGATCATGGAGCTGGTCACTGGTGACCGCCCTGGCCTGCTCTCCATTGTCGGCCGCGTATTCCGCAAGCGCGGCATTCTGCTGGTTGCCGCCAAGATCGGCACCATCGGTGAACGGGCGGAGGACGTGTTCTTCATCACCGACCGCCATCACCAACCCATCCAGGACCCTGCCGTCTTCAATGAACTACGACGCGTTCTGACTCGGGTGCTGCAAAGCGAAGAGCATCTGAGCACCGACGAAGCCGTCGCCTACATCGAGTGAACATGACCGACCTGACCACGCTGGAATCACGAATCAATGCGGCCTTCGAGGACCGCGCCACCCTGACCCCGGGCACAGCGCCTGCCGAATTGCGGGATGCCGTCGAGCAAACGCTCGGCCTGCTGGACGCGGGCACGCTACGAGTCGCCGAGCCTGCACAGGGCGGCTGGGTGGTCAATGAATGGGCCAAGAAGGCCGTACTGCTGTCGTTTCGGCTCTACGACAACCATTTGATCGAAGGTGGCGAAACCCGCTATTTCGACAAGGTTCCGGGCAAGTACGCCGATTACAGCGAAGCGGATTTTCGTCGTGATGGCGTTCGCGTCGTGCCTCCGGCCATGGTCCGTCGCGGCGTGCACGTCGCCGCCGGCGCGGTACTGATGCCGAGCTACGTCAATATCGGTGCCTACGTGGGGCCGGGCACCATGGTCGACACCTGGGCCACGGTGGGCTCCTGCGCCCAGATCGGCGCGAATGTGCATCTGTCGGGCGGCGTTGGGATTGGCGGCGTGCTCGAACCGCTGCAGGCCGCTCCCGTGATCATCGAAGACGGCTGCTTTCTCGGCGCTCGATCCGAAGTCGTCGAAGGCGTCATCGTCGAGCGCGGCGCGGTGCTGGCGATGGGTGTGTTCATCAGCCAGTCCACGCCGATCTACGATCGCGAGGCCGACACCATCAGCTTCGGCCGCGTTCCGGCCGGCGCCGTCGTGGTTCCCGGCTCGCTGCCCAAGGACGGCGGGCGCTACAGCCTGAACTGCGCGGTCATCGTCAAACGCGTCGATGAGCGAACCCGCAGCAAGGTCGGCATCAACGCGCTACTGCGTGAGGCCGCTACGGAATGAGCCTGGTGGCGACCCCTGCGCAAGCGACGACCACAGCTGAACTGGAACTGCTGACGCAGTTGATCGGGCGCCCGTCGGTCACACCAGCCGATGCCGGCTGCCAGGATCTGATCGCCGAGCGCCTGCTCGCCATCGGTTTCCAGATTGAGCGCCTCCCTTTCGGCGAGGTCTCGAATCTGTGGGCCACGCGCGGCGGGGCTGGCCCCACGCTTTGCTTTGCCGGCCACACCGATGTGGTGCCGACCGGCCCCGAGGATCAGTGGACCACGCGACCGTTCGAGCCGGCCGAACGCGACGGGCATATGTACGGCCGCGGCGCGGCAGATATGAAATCCGGGCTCGCAGCCATGGTCGTCGCCCTGGAACAGTTTGTCGCCGCACGGCCGGATCACGATGGCCGGCTGGCCATGCTGTTGACCAGCGATGAGGAGGGTCCTGCGAAGGATGGCATTCGTCGCGTGGTGGAAGCGTTTCAGCAGCGGGGCGAGTCCGTCGACTTCTGCGTGATTGGCGAATGCTCCAGCGTGGATCAGTTTGGCGACCGGGTCATGGTCGGCCGCCGAGGGTCGATTGGCGCGACACTGACAGTGTTAGGGCGACAGGGCCACGTGGCCTATCCGCACCTGGCGGACAATCCAATCCATCCAGCGCTCGCAGCCATGCGCGAACTGGCCTACCTGGAATGGGACGGCGGCAATACGGACTTCCCCCCCACCTCGTTCCAGATCACCAATGTCCGGTCCGGAACCGGTGCGACCAACGTGATCCCCGGCACCGCCGAATTCGATTTCAATCTGCGCTATTCCACCGAGCTGAGCGCCGGCGCCATCCGCAAGCGTGTGGTCGACATTCTTGACGCCCACCGGCTGAACTATCGGCTGGACTGGTGGCTGTCCGGCGAGCCATTTCTGACCCACCCGGGCCCGCTACGGGCCGCGGCCGCCGACGCGATCCGCAACGTCACCGGCCTGACCCCCACGGAATCCACGGCCGGCGGCACCTCCGATGGCCGCTTCATCGCCAAGCTCGGCACAGAGATCGTCGAGATCGGTCCGGTGAATGCAACCATCCACCAGATCGACGAATGCGTTCGCGTTGACGACTTGCCCCGGTTAACGGCGGTCTATCGTCGAATCATGGAGCAGCTGCTGGCGCAGGCATGAGCGATCAGGTCTTCGCGGCAACACCCCAGACATCCGCGTACCAGCCGCCAGGCTGGTTGCGAAACCCGCATTTTCAAAGTGTTCTGGCCTCCTCCGCCTGGCGACGGCGACTCATCGCGTCACGCCGACCCGGCATGCAGGCCACCAGCCGTCGACTGACGCTGAACTGTGGCGACGGCGTGCGGCTGTATGCACACGCCAGCCCCCGACCCGGCGCCTCGGCAGGCCGCGGGCTGGTGATTCTGATTCACGGCTGGGAAGGTTGCCACGACTCCGTCTACCTGTTCTCAATGGCATCCCGTCTATGGGATGCCGGCTACAGCATCGTCCGCCTAAACCTGCGTGATCACGGCTACTCGCACCACCTGAACGAGGAGCCCTTCGTTTCGACGCGGCTCACCGATCCGGTGGGTGCATTGCGGGCAATCGCCCAACGCCTGCCCGGTGGCGAAAACCCCTTCCTGATGGGGTTTTCCATGGGCGGCAACGTGGCACTACGTACCGCCATGGCCGCCGTGGACGACGGCTTGAAACTGCGCGGCCTGCTGGCCGTGAGCCCGGCCATCAATCCGCTGGCCACGACCCGCGCCATCGACGAAGGAATTCTGCTCTACCGCACGTATTTCAAGCGCAAATGGGTGCGCTCACTACGCGCCAAGGAAGCGGCGTTTCCCGGCGTGCACGATCTCACCGACATGCGAGAAGCGCCGACACTGGAGCAGGCCACCGAACGCTTTGCGCCGCGCTTCACGCCATATCAGAACTACCGGGATTACCTATCCGCCTACACCCTCACCGGAGACGCGCTGGCAGCGCTGCGCGTCCCCACGCATATCCTGACGGCCGAAGATGATCCGGTGATACCGATCGAGGATTTCGAGGGACTGCGATTACCGTCCGATGTCCGTCTGGAGGTCACCGAATTCGGCGGGCATTGCGGGTTTATCAAGTCGCGAGCGTTGGATTGCTACACCGACGATGTCGGCCTGCGATTCCTGAACGAGCTCGACTAGGGAAACACTGATCACGCCGCCACGCCCGCGCCGGTTCCCCTGCACGACCGAGCGCCGCTGGCGGGCATCCGTGGTCAGCCGGTGGCCGATAGCATGCTGTGTCGGCCCGCCGCCTGCCGCTGTGTGAGCGCCCCCTCTTCAGAGGCAAGAAACGCGTCCAGCCGCGGCATGGCGTAGTCGTAGGACGATTGGATGATCTCGTCCATGCGGTCCCAATCAAACATGCCGATGCCGGATACGGGCATGTGGATGTAGCACTCTGCGTCGGTCTCGCGTCGCGCGATGGTTTCGGAACTCACGACGGTGGCCGCGCGATGCAGCAGCCGGACAATGCCCGGGAACCGCTCCACCCCTCGCTGCCACCGGAGGGGCTCGGGGATTTCCTCCGCCTCCTGGCCAATCACGAACTGCTCCCGGTTGCTCACGTCGCAGGACATCACCGGGCCGCGGCCCAGCTCCCGCATCTTGTCCACCGGCAGGCTGTTGAGCACCCCGCCATCGCAGAGCAGCTCGCCCTTCCAGACCACCGGTGGCACGATGCCGGGCACCGCCATGCTCGCCGCCAACCAGTGGCGTAGCGTGCCACGCCGATGCATCACCGATTCACCCTGCGACAGATTCGTACTGACGCAAAAATACGGTATGTGCAGGTCTTCGACCCGCTTGTCGCCGAACACCTCATCGAGACGGCGCAGGAACTTGCGGCCGCCGATTAGCCCGACGCGGGGCACCACGTAATCGTTGAGGTAATTGTTGTCGACAAAGGTCTCGCGGAGATTGACGGTCGCGGCCTCGCTGTCCATGCCGATCGCCATCAGCGCGGCGATGTAGGCGCCCATGCTGGCGCCGCCCAGCACATCGAACTCGATGCCTTGCGCCTCCAGGGCTTTCCAAAGCCCCAGGTGGGCGAACCCGCGGGCTCCCCCGCCACCGAGCACCAGCCCCAGTCCGCGGCCGGTCACCAGTCGCACCAGACGCTCGAAGGATTCCGGTCGGTCCAGCGTCGCGTGCAACACCGAATCCGTCGCGCAGAGATCAGCCCAGGCGCGCGGATCTGCCCGGTTTTTCTCCGCCTCGTAGTGGACGATGCAAAGCTCGGCGCTGGCGCGGCCACGAATCTTCTGGAACGCCTGAATTTCCGGGGTCATCCGGGCTGAGGCCGCACCATCCACGACGATCAGCACCCGGTCCGCCTGACGAATGCAACGACGCGACCAGTGCGAGTCATCACCGCTGGTGGCATAGATCAGATAGCGGTATTGAGTTTCTAGCTCGCTCAGCCATGCCGCGACCTGCTCCGAGCGGTCGGCGTCGTCCAGAGGACTGTGCGCCGCCCCCTCGCCCAGGGCGCGGTCGACACGCTCAGCGCTCAAGCGCAACGTCGCTCCCTGCTCGGCCATGGCCTTGGCCATGGCATTGGCGACGGTTGTGAGGTCCATGCCTGGATGTCCCGGCACGAGCGCAATCGTCGCCAGCGACTGGGCGCTCGGCACCTCGCCCCCGGCGTTAATCGTGCGCACCAGACGGCCAACCAGAAAACGAATGATCTCGATGGCTTCGTGAGGGTGCTTGACGGCGATCTGTTCGAAGGCCGGCTTCGAGATCGTCACGACCACGCTCTCGCGCAGTACTTCAACACGTGTCAGGCGCTGCTCGCCCGTCATCATCGACACGCCACCAACCACCTCGCCGCGGGCCAGCTCGCGCAACAGATGAAAGCCGTCTGCCTCCGGCCGAAGCAGTAACAGGCGGCCCGTTCCGATGACATGAAAGGATTCAGCGTGATCGCCGGCATCGAACAGCACGTGGCCGGGACGCAGCAAACGCTTTTCCGCTGCCTCGGCCAGCAGATTCAATGACTTGCTGTTCAGTCCGGAAAAAGCCGGGCTACTCGCCAGTATGCTCTGAGCATCCATCTGCGCTGGTCTCCTCCGTCGACACAACTAACCGCATGAGCGCGGCGCAAGCATTGCACAGGCGAATGCGGCTGGCGACGGCCGCCGCGGCCGGTCTGCTCAGGTTCTGTCGCGGGCGATCCGGCGCGTAACGCGATTGAGCAGCCGCGGAGAAAGCCGCTTGAGATGAACGCCGAGTATTTCCTTGCCGCCAACGAGTATCTCGTGCTCGCCTCGCTCGATTGCTCGGAGCGTTCTGGTCGCGACGGCCTCCGGCGCGATCCCGGACGCCAGTTCGGAATCCATGGCGCCATGCGCCGTGCCATCGCCCTGCAACGCAGCGAACGACAGCGGCGTGTTCACGAACCCTGGGCACACGACCAGAACTCCCACGCCCTGATCCTGCACCTCGGCTCGTAAGGCATCGCAGTAACCAACCACCGCATGCTTGGCGGCGCAGTAACCCGTGCGCAGGGGCACGCCAACCTTGCCGGCGACGCTGGCCACAGCAACGATCTGCCCCGCCCCGCGCGACAACATGCCCGGCAAGACCGCCGAGGTCAGCGCAATCGTTCCGAACAGGTTGACTTCCAACAGGCGGCGATAGACCGCCATGTCGGTCTGCACCGCCGTTGACCGCTGCGTGATGCCGGCATTGTTGATCAGCACATCAACACCGCCATGGCGTTGCTGAACGGCGTCGACTGCGGCCTGGATCGATTCAGGATCGGCGACATCCAGTAACTGAATATCGGCCCGGTCACCGCATTGCGCCGCGACTTGCTCCAACTCGGTTTGACGCCGGGCACTCAGAACGACCTGAGCGCCCGCCTTCGAGCAGGCGACGGCCAGGGCGGCCCCGATGCCGGATGAGGCGCCGGTGATCCAGACACGCTGGCCGTCGATGTCCATCGGAGAGCCCTCTTAGGCTGCCTGTTCCATCGACTGGGTGTATTCACCCTTGGCGGCCGCCGAGTTGCACTTGGCGCGATGAAAGAATGCCCGCTGGCCAGCGGCGACGTTTTCGTTCTTGCCGCTCCAGGCCGCGAGCGCCGGTGCCTGCAGTGCCCGACCGTAGGAGAACGACAAGGCCCACGGCAGCGGACCCAGCTTGTTCATGGCATCCAGGTGAGCCGTCGCCAATGCGTCCGACTGCCCGCCCGACAGGAACACGATGCCCGGCACCGCACTCGGCACATAACGCTTGAGCGTGCGAACCGTAGCCTCCGCCACGGCCTGCACATCAGCCTGGGTTGCGCACTTCTTGCCAGAGATCACCATGTTCGGCTTCAGCAGCATGCCTTCGAGCAACACACCCTGGCGGTCCAGTTCAGCAAAGACAGCTTGCAGCGTCCGGGACGTCACGTC